>CAYXFG010000052.1:0-7358 GCA_964464225.1 uncultured Holosporaceae bacterium | reverse complement strand
CGTTCTTCAACCAGGAAGGCAGAGAGTCCGGGCCCTTCATCTGTCCCGAAAGAATGCGCTTCTGTATCAAGCTTCTTGACTCACTTTTGAGCGCCGGATCCATATCCCTTTCTATCCTCGGCAAAGCCCAGGGGCATGCTCTGAAGCCCGTGCGGTGGTGCGTCAGTCTTGGCAAGCTACAATGCCCCCAAAAACAAACACATAAAGGGTGTTCTGTAGCAATCTGCGTTCCGCCTTGCGGGCACCTTTTTCAAGAACAAGTCAGGGGTTATGTGTGAGGTGGCGCTTCAATCATAACGCCTTTGTGCACTCCATGCCTCATGAGTTCTTCTTCGAGGGCCCTAAGCTGCCGCCCACTTTTTATTTCCTGACAAACCACATGGGGGTAACGCGTTTTAAAAGCTGCGACATCCCCAGCCACCCTTTCTTCAAAGGTCCACAGATACCTCAAAAGCGAGAGGGTTAGCTTTTCTCCACATCCAGGCGCCCTATCATCCAAGGTTGAGTTGCGCCATAATAACCTCTTTAAAATGCGAACCAGGCAAAGGGATTTGGGAAAATTAAAGTAAAGCACCAAATCCGCCTGAGACCAGCGCATTTCCAGGGATCTCAGACTATTCCCGTCCAGGATCCATTTTTTGCCACGGACCAAACGGCTGTGAAGTTTGAGAAACGCGCTGTACTCTCGCTCCTGCCAGTTGGCTCCATAGAAATACTTATTGAGATGATAGAGAGGCAAGCCCCACCGTTGAGAGGCCAGGACTGCGAAGGTGGACTTGCCAGAGCCTGGCCTTCCAAAAATCACAACTCTTTTGAAGGGAAGTGCTTTAGTCATGGGGGCTTTTTTCTCGCAGCTCTTCTTTTAAACAGGGGTCAATGTGTCTCCTTATTCTGTTGAAGACGCAAAAGTGACCTGGCCAGAAGATGCTATCAACATTACGCAAGAAATGAAAGACAGTGTGCGCTGGGAACCTAAAGAAAATTTGAGCCGGTTTTTTTGCATATTCTAGGAGACAAAAGATTGCCTGTTCTAAGCTCAAAGCCACGCACCCCCTTGCCTGAGCCGTATTTTGTGTTTATATACAATTTGTATACTTAAGCATAACTCACACTGTTTTTAAGGATAACGTAATGAGACACATATTAGTCTCTGTCGCTCTCGCGATGGTTCTGCCGTCTTTTTCTGCATTTGAAGGGTTTTTCTACCGCCAACAGTGGGTCCCCAACGAAGGGACCTTGCAGGGTGTAAAGTTAGTTATGGCCTGCAGGGGAGGTTCCGTAGAGGAGGTTAAAGGCCAGTTGTATGTGATGGAAGGGCGGCTTAATGAATCTTTTCCGGAGTATATGAACGCCATTACACTGCAGGGCGTACCCACTTTTACGGCCTTGACCGCCTTGTGTTCTGGCACAGATAAAATCCAGGAAAGGCTAGAGATTTTGCAGCTTTTAAAGAGCGCAGGCGCGGACGTTAACCAAGCGGATGGCTGGACCAGGACCCCGCTTTGTGAAGCGGCCAAAGAGAATTGTTTAGAGCTGGCCCAGGCATTGATTGAAAACGGGGCCAACGTAAATTTAATATCTGCCTCCGCCGGCCTCCACCCCTTGGGGTCAGCCGTCTACCACGCTTCCGAAGAGGTGGCGGCGTTGCTTCTGCAAAGCGGAGCTCGTTTACAGCCAGATTTGCCTTCCAGCCCCGCAGGCACTATGAACTTTGCGGTTATGGGTCGGGCGCCTTCGCGTATGACTCGCTTTTTGCTGGAGCACTGCCCTGAATTGCCTGTCCCTCTGGTATCGCCCACCACTCTTTTCTTGATACTGAACAACAGGGATTTAACACCCGAGAAAAAGTCTGAGAAGATCGGTCTGCTTATAAGCCTGGGTGTCAGTCTTGATCCCAAGTTGATCGTGCCTCCCGCAAGTTGGGCCTATAACCCCCCTCTAGACGAAGAATCGAAGAAAGCCATAGAAAATAAGAGCACCCCCCTAAGCCAGCTTGGCTTTCAGTTTTGGGGTTAAGCAGCCGCAGAAGGCGGCACCGCCCCCTGGGGCATTGAGCGTCCCCAGTTGAGAGTAAGCGCCCAGCCTGGCTCTTGCGTGTGACGTGGCGTTTCTGTGGATGAATTTTGCCTCCCAGCCTTGAATTCCCAATAATAGGGACTATATACCTAGACACAGATTGAATTTTTGCCTTTTCCAAGTGGAGCTACTAATGACCAAATTAACAGTGCTTTTAATTTCTTTTTTTTGCTTGACCTCCTTTTCGGCCCCCGGGGATGACTTAGCCCATGAGGCAAGAGACAACCGACAGCTCTTCTCTGGGCTCAACTTGAGTCTTGCAGAGGCCTGTAAGAACGGCTCTCCTGCCCAGGTGAATGCGCTTCTGCCCAAGCTGCAACAATTCTCTCTAAACGAGGCTGCGGACAGCATATTGTATGCTCACCCTATGACCCCGCTTATGGCGTTATGCCAAAAAGAATCGAACCCCCAGGGACGCCTTTACATACTTAACAAGCTCCTGGAATCGGGAGCTGATCCTAGAGCGGAACCGAATGGCTCTGGTCCTATACTGGTTCCTGCTGCCCTCAACCTATCGCCGGAAGCCCTTCAGGTTTTGATAATCTCTGGGGTTAGAATGGAGCTTACTGATGCAGAGTGGGACCGCCTAAACCCCAAGGACACCGATTCAGCGGAACGTAAAGCCCATTTACAGGCCCTTAAAACAAATCTAAAATCCCAGCACCTCACTCTTTCACAATTCAAGTTGGACATCTGAATTTTTCCAGATCTCTGAGGGTCTTGATCCGCCCGTTTCCTCTGGGAGAAAGGCAGCTCGGGCTTCTTGATCAAGGACTTCTTGAGAAGCCCTTTCCCTTTGTGTTAGAAAGGAAGAATGGAACATCAGGCTTACTCGGTTGAGATTCGCTCTCCCTTCAATGAGGTCCTCGTCAAAGAGGTCAAGCAGGTTGGTTTGCCCACCCCCGAAGGGAGGGTGGGGGTCCTCCCTCGGCACGAGCGTTATCTCACCCCTCTGAACAGCGGCATTCTTCATCTCTACCAGGAACCTCATAAAGTCATCAGTTATTTCATCTATGAAGGGATAGCGGCGGTTACTCCAAAGTCCTGCGTTATTTCCACCGAGCATTTCGATTTAATGGATGATTTGGATATACGTCTTCTGGAAGAGGATATCCGCGGATATCATAACGATTTGGCGGGCCTCAGCATCGAGGAAGAGCGCAGGATTTTAAACTATAAAATCTCTCTCACAGAGGCCAAGTTGGAAGCCCTCCGAAAGCAGGAGAGGTAGGAGTGTGAAAACGGAAAAGTCTGAGAAAACCCTTTCATATGACACGACCAACGTCTTCTCGCGAATCTTGAGGGGGGAACTGCCCTGCGTAAAACGTGCAGAAAATGACCATGCTTTGGCCTTCGATGATATTTCGCCCCAGGCCCCTGTTCATATTGTGGTTATTCCCAAGGGTAACTATACGTGCTTTCACGACTTTATAGAGTGCGCTTCCCCGCTTGAACTCTCTCAGGTTATGGCTTTGATCCATACGTGCTTGGAAAACGCAGTGCTGAAGGAGTCGGGCTATCGCCTGGTCACCAACACGGGCCTGCACGGGCAGCAGGCGGTGCCTCACCTGCATTTTCATATCTTGGGGGGCGCCCCTCTCGGAAGCATCGCCCGCGTGAGCTGAGCATGACTCCCCCTCTGCGGTTGCTGGAGCTTTTTCTGGAAATGCTCTCGGTGGAAAGAGGAGTCTCTGCCAACACAATTGAGGCCTATTCCCAAGATCTGAGGAGACTTCTTAAGTATTTAGAAGAAAAAAAGCTTTCCCTCTTAAGTGTAAGACCCAGCGACTTGCGAGCCTATGTGCGGTACCTGCATGAGCAAAAGCTGTCCGCTCGCAGTATCCAACGCCATCTCTCTTCAACAAGACAGCTTTACAGATTTTTGTTACAAACCGGCTACCGACAAGATGATCCCACATCGCTGTTGGATAGGCCCAAGGCCACCTTTCTTCTGCCCGGTGTCCTCTCTGAAGAAGAAGTGATGTCCCTTCTGCAGCAAGCACAGTGTGACACGTCTGCTGAGGGGGTGCGGCTTTATGTCCTCCTAGAAATCCTCTATGCTTCGGGTCTGAGGGTAAGCGAATTGGTGACCTTGCAGGAAAGTTGCTTCGTACGGGGCGCCGAAACTCTTATCATCAAAGGAAAAGGTGATAAAGAACGCATGGTACCTTTGGGGTCCTACGCCCTAAAAGCCTTGGAAGCTTATCACACAGTGCGATCTTGTTTTCTCAAGGAAGGTGGATCTTCCAAGTGGATGTTTCCGTCTCCCAGCGCCCAGGGCCACTTGACGAGGCAAAGATTTGGGCAGCTGCTTAAAAATTTGGCATTGAAAGCGGGGATTGATCCCTCCAAGGTGTCTCCCCATGTTATACGCCATGCCTTTGCCACCCATCTTCTAGATCGAGGTGCCGATTTGATGACGGTACAAGCGCTCTTAGGACATGCAGACATACAAACCACCCAGATCTACACACACGTTCTTAAAGGAAAGTTGGTTAGCGTCATGGAGAAGTGCCATCCCCTCAGCAAATTTGCCCAGGATCAAAAGTGATGAGGGTGCACTTCTTCTCCAATGAAAGCAGCGCAGCACTGCAACTTATAGAAGATCTAGCCTCTCGGTATACTAACCATCCTTGGGAAGAGTGTGAGACGGTCATTGTCCTGGGAGGTGATGGCACCATGCTAAGAGCCATGCACAAGAGCTTGGAATGTCCCAAGCCGCTTTATGGCATAAACTATGGGGGTGTGGGTTTTTTGATGAATCCTTCCTGGGGCAGCTCTACCTGTGCCTCTGAATTTTCTAATAAATTAGAGAACTCCTTGCCTGTCACTTTGCACCCTCTCAAGATTATCGCCACTAGGAAGGGAAGTCCCTGCGCCCATTGGGCCTTCAACGAGGTGTCGGTGATCAGAAAAGGCCCCTACGCTGCCCATCTTTCCATAGACCTGGGAGCACAAAAAGCCATGGAAAAGCTTGTGGCAGATGGGCTCCTGGTGGCGACTCCTGCAGGAAGCACAGCTTATAACGTATCAGCCGGGGGCCCTGTCTTGCCTCTGGGCAGCGAGGTTCTAGCCATCACCCCCATTTGTCCTTACTCTCCGCGTCTGTGGAGAGGGGCTGTGGTGCCCGATACTTCAGTCATTACGGTTCACCTGCTTCAAGCGGATAAAAGACCCACCCTTAGTGTAGCTGACTTTGTGGAGATAAAAGAACCGGATTCCCTTGAAATCTCTGTGGACGTCTCGCGTTCAGTCTCGCTCCTGTTTCAGCAAGAGCATTCTTTAGCCATGCGCAACCTTAGGACCCAATTCTTGCTGAGGTGAGTGACTCAGAATTAAGCCGGCTCCCCTGGTTCTAAACTAAGGGAGGGCCTATGAAAAGATTCGACAAAAGTTAAAATATTTGGTACACGAAAAGCATCTTTGATTTGGCTAGGGGCACTTAGCTCAGTCGGTAGAGCAGCTGACTCTTAATCAGTTGGTCATAGGTTCGAATCCTATAGTGCCCACCAATTTAAAAACATAGCGCCTTTGCAAGCGGGCAAGCGTCTTTATAAGAACGGGCGTGCCATCCTTTTGACAGAGCCTCGGCATGCCCTCCTCATCCACAAAATTGAATGCCCTCTGCCCCTCTACAGGCCAGTGTGTGTGCGTGTCGCAGGACGCTCTTTCACAAGAACGACCCTTGCAAATTTTCAGGTTAAGAACCCTATAGAAGGCGAGGGAGAGTGGGCTTAGGGCTGGGCTCCTAAAAAATTACATTAAGGACACAATCACCATGATATTAAAAGCATTTCTTCTTTTTTGTTTTCTGACACGTGTTCTTGCAGCGGCACGGTTTACAGACACAGGGGAGCTCCCGGAAGAAATTTTGAGAAGGGCAGAAGAGGAAGCGAAGCCGTATGCCTCTGTAGCCAGATTGGCAGGTGGGGATGATCCCTTTTCAAATGGGGTGGGCACGGGCTTTGTTGTACATAGAGACGAAGCAAGCATCTGGGTGCTGACGGCCAAGCATTGTGTACAAAGCCGTGGAAAAGAAAGTTTACGCTCTATCAGCCTGACTTTTACACTGGAGGATGGTCGTGAATTAACAGCTGTTCCCTTACTCTGCTTTTTACCAACGGCCTTTCCATCCGGCTTAGCTAATGGCCTAGACTTAGAAGATGACATCGCCCTTTTAAAGTGCGCTCTAGTGTCTAAGGAAGAGGCCTCTCACCTCCGTGCCTATCCCATCGCACAGCCCTCCCCCTCTTTTTTCATGCAGCACCCGGCTTATTTCATTGGTCATGGTGTGGCCGGAATTAATGCGAAGAAAGAGGAAGTATCTGACCACAAAAAACGACGTGGTCATACCAGTTGTTTCGAGTACCAGCGATCCCTCGTCTACAGTGTTATTGCTTGCCTAGAAAAGATTGATCCTTGTCGGTGTAATCGAGAAAAGATTATTGAAGGCGAGAACTTCAGGCCACCGCGGGATAGTGCCGGACAGCTGTGGCTAGGCGAGGGGGCCATCGAGACGGATTACTATGTTGACCCCTCTCTCCAGCGCGTTTCTGAGTGGGCTAGCCTTTGGGGTTCCAACGGCTTCTATCTGGATAAGCAAGATCCAGAGCTTAAGGAGGCTCCTAGTGCAGATCACAGGTTCTATGAGACTTTTCACCCTGACCACGCTTGCATCACAGGAGGAGACTCCGGCGGTCCTCTTTTTATCACGCAAGACGGGGAAGAGAGGGTCTTAGGATTGGCCTATAGCACCACAGTAAATAATCTGTCCATTACCGTTAAAAACAACTTTATACCGCTACCTTTCTTTAAGGCTTGGATTGACCAGACGATCCAAAGCTCACAGTCACAGGGCGGGCGCCTTATGACGCCGCGTCTATTCTTAGGGTGCACGACGCACCCGGCTCTTCATTTTGCCACACTCTCGGGGGTGGAATTTTCTATTTTCCTTCCCACCACAATCGTGTTCAAGCAAGAGAGTGAGGCTTCAGCCATTAAATATGACGCTGAGAAGAACGTTCTTATCGTGGGTGGCGTAGAAGTAACGGCCAAGGGCACCGCCACCATAGAAGAATCCGTGAAAAAGCTCCAAGACTTTAGGTGTTTTTCCCGTGTGAAATTTGAGGAGCATGCCTGCATTCCAGAAAAAATTCTACTAGAATGTGTGGGTGAAGCCAGCTCTTTCTATGACCAATATGGCTCCTTGCTTCCTCAAACCCAGAAGGAAGCGTGGGCAGCCATGATTGATCAAAGAAGAGAGGAAATCCAGAACCCAGGCC
>CAYXFG010000051.1:0-7705 GCA_964464225.1 uncultured Holosporaceae bacterium | reverse complement strand
CATCTCTTGTCAAATAAAGGGTGGCTTTCATGAGGCTCTCATAATCAAGGGAGGGTTCGCGGTGGTCTGCATGAAGGAGTCCTGCAATTGTATGCATATGAATACGCTCATCACCCTTTCGATCAAAACGCTTCACTCCAAAAAAACCTAAGCCTTTTCTTGAAGGAAAAAGTTTTGCTTTTGGCACAATAAGGCCAGCCTCTTTTGCCATCTTGTGGTAGACATATTCAATGACACTTATATCTTGGGGATCAAGGCTGGACCTGAATTTGATCAGCCAATCTTCATTATCGATAGGGAGTAAGACTTTGGGGCGAGCACCTGCTGAGGAACCCCCTAAAATTAGTAGATCATCCACATAGGTATTATTTTCATCTAACGTTGCTCGGATTTCATTGTCAATCTCATCTAAATCAGTCGGT
Source organism: uncultured Holosporaceae bacterium (assembly GCA_964464225.1). Taxonomy (GTDB): domain Bacteria; phylum Pseudomonadota; class Alphaproteobacteria; order UBA7879; family UBA5542; genus CAYXFG01. Next base: position 7,283 of record CAYXFG010000051.1, on the reverse strand, counting down.
AGACTTAAGGCAGAATTTGGATTTTCAGGCTCATAAGAAAGCGCTCCCATACCACTATTTCCCACAAAGCAGAGACGATCAAGGGGGGAAAGAGCCCCAGGATTCAGAGTTAGGTTCATCGATTTACGATCCAAGAGTAAACGACCCCAACCGTCCGGCAAACTATCGTTAAAAATGCCAAACAACCCTTCAAACGTTCGGTCGTTAGAGGTTATGACTCCCCTTTTAAGCGGCAACTTAAAAGGTGATAGTTCAAGGCCGGTCTTGATAAAAGCAGCGTCATATTCAAAAAACATCCCTCTATTTTTGAGCAGCAATCGCCCCATGAGCTGTTTAGCTCTAGCACCATGATAATGCACATAGATAAGATTTTGGGGGGTAAAGGTCATTTTCTACCTCTTCTTCTGGTGCCATCCTCTAACAAGTCATCAAGTGATAAAACTGTCTCAGGAGTGCCCTGTGCAAAAAGGGCATTAAAGTCATCCATGGCTCCAAGTGTTAGCGCCAACTTCAGTAAAGATTCTAGTGAGATTTGCCCAGTACGCTCAAATTTTTTTAAAACGCCATAACTTACACCCGATTTCTCTGACAAAGTCTGCTGACTTAAATTTAACTCAAGTCTTTTAGCACGTGCTGCCAGGGCTATTTTCTTCCGCATCTCTTGGGGCGTTGTCATAACAATAGATATCATAATATCCTCTAAAAGGAATTAAAGCTTGTAATAGATACAATAGTATCAATATTAATGAGAATCAAGTTCTTTCTCTTTCAACCCATCCCTTTGCTGAATAGGGTTCTTAAATAGCTGTCGGAGCTGCCCTATGGGGATAGGGCATTATGTATACAGGAGATGGTTTAGGGCCGAATAGTTAGGCTGTGATGAGGGTGGCCTAGAAGGCCATGACAAAGCGGGCGGTTTGATTGTTATCGAAAACAAAGAAAATGTAAGGGCTTTAGCAGAGCATTTAAAAATGTTAAACGCGAAGACATCTGGCGGATGCGGACAGAGGCAAACAAATGGCCAACCTGGCAAGATGATCTATTTTTGTAAGCTCTAGGGCGATTTCGTGGGGGTGAACCATTTCATCTTAAGGCCTAAAGGCGCCGCCCCCCCAGGAGACAGATTGCATAACGCCACGCAAACATTTATAACATAAGGTATGACTTCTCCCGTTGAGCTCATCATTGCTTGCCCTGAATGTGAAAGCTGTTTTGAAGTAGAATCCGATTCCATCGGTCCTCTAGGCAAAAAAGTGAGATGCTCAGAATGCCACCATACCTGGGTTTATTATAAACCTAAAAATGACAGCCAAGACGAAGCCTACGACCCCCCCCTCGCTGCCCGGGAAAAGTCTCTTCGCACGCTGGTGCAAGAAGCCGAAGACGCCCTGTCTTCCAGTTCAACCACACCCGCTTTCTTGGCAGAGGAGGATGAAAACTTTGAAGATGAGTTTCTCTACAAAGAGCGAGTTGATCATCCCTCCTCCTTTTTCAGCAAGATTTTTCTAATTTTTATTTTGGGAAGTCTGGGGTTCACCGTCCTTTTCTTCGCCCGGACCGAGATCGTTTCTTTTTTCCCTGGCACCCGGCCCTTTTATAAAGCTTTAGGACTACCGATCATTTTGCTCGAGGACTTTTCTTTGAAAAATACGAGATGGTATCATCAAAATACGAGCAGTATGCCGGCTGTCTGTGTGGAGGGAGAACTCACTAACAAAAGTTTGGCCACGGCTTACCCACCCCGCCTTCAAATTTCCGTACGTGGTGAAGGTGATTGCCGCCCTCTTACCATCGCTGAAAGGCTTTTCGGCAGTGACAAGGCCGACTCTTCGGGGGCTTGTCTCCTCACCCGCTGGTTGCTCAAGCCGGTGGAGGGGCAGATGCTGCCAGGGCAGACGATTTCCTTTAAAGCTACTTACCCCTATGCCCCTGGCCAAAGGGTGACCGAAGTTCTTTTGAAGCTGACCTATAAAAACTAAGAAAAAAACCCGTGAGATTAAAATGACCCCTGCCCTTAAATTTGACCTTGAATCCTACTTCGAAAGTGAATTCCAAGAACACGAAAAGGTCCTGAGAGATACCAGAAGCTGTATGTATCAGCCTTTCAAGAAACTTTTAGAGCTTTCTCTTTCGGCTATCTCCTCGGGAAACAAGATCCTTTTCTTTGGGAATGGCGGAAGTGCAGCTGATGCTCAGCATCTGGCAACGGAACTTGTAGTACGCTATCGTCATAATAGAATTCCGATTGCAGCTCTGGCTCTTACCACTGACACTTCAGCCTTAACGGCTATTGGAAATGATCTCGGGTTCGACCACCTTTTCTCGAGGCAAATCGAAGCTCTGGGCCACAAAGGAGACATCGCGGTCGCCATTACCACATCGGGAACAAGCCCCAACATCCTCAAGGCTCTGGAGATGGCCCGCGCCAAAGGTCTGGTGCCCTGCGCTCTCACAGGGAAAGGAGGGGGGCGCCTGCAGGGCCTAGCGGATCCTCTTCTCGTAGTACCCTCTCAAACCACTGCCCGTATTCAGGAAATGCACATCTTGCTTGGTCAGATGCTTTGCGATGGCCTGGAAAAAGGTTTGGGGCTTTCAACATTTCCTTAGTTCACATGGATCACCTATCTCCTCTCGTTCACAAATTTAAGCAAACCCCTGTGCTTTGCATAGGAGATCTAATGCTAGATGTATTTGTTTATGGAGATGTAACTAGGATCTCCCCTGAGGCGCCCATACCCATCCTTCATGTTAAAAAAGAATTTTCTACCCTGGGTGGGGTGGGGAACGTAGTTCACAATATTTTGGCTCTTGAAGGCAGGCCCTTTTTGGTGGCAGCTGTAGGAGACGATGAAAGTGGGGAAAGCCTTCTCAAATTATTACGCTCAAAACAGGTAGACCCACGTGAAATCGCTCGCTCTTCTAAAATACAAACCATCGTCAAACACAGATACTGCGGAAGGGAACAGCAGCTTCTAAGGGTGGACTATGAAAATATACGAGATTTTCCGGACACTGTTTACGATGCTATGATTGCTTCCTGCAAAGAAATCATCCCCCAGGTGAAATCTATCGTCCTATCCGATTACGGCAAAGGAACTCTGCATCCTCTAAAGGTCATACGCCCCATCTTAGAGTTGGCCCATGAGTGGGGGATCCCGGTTATCGCGGACCCAAAAGGCTTCGACTATGGCATATATCAGGGTTGCACTGTTATAACACCCAATCGCAGTGAGCTTCGTCAGGCTACCAAGCTTGAGACTCAAACAGATGATCAAGTTATTGCAGCCAGCAGATCACTTATTAAAAAGACTGGTGTAGAAAATGTATTGGCTACGCGCAGTGACGAGGGAATGACCCTAGTGCCCAGAAGAGGGAAACCCCTTCACATAAGGACCGTCCCTCGGGAAGTCTTTGATGTCTCTGGGGCAGGAGACACGGTGGTGGCTACCCTGGCCTTGGGTTTGGGAGCAGGCGTCTCTCTTGTAGATGCTGCCAAGATTTCCAACGTAGCCGCTACCCTGGTAGTTGGAAAAGTAGGCACTGCCACCACCAGCGCCTCCGAACTTGTCCATGCCTTAGAATTTGAAGAAATCTATACCGAGAGGAAAAAAGTAGTCAGCCTACAAGAAGCCATGGAGATGGTTTTGAAATGGAGGAGACGTGGGTATTCCATCGGCTTCACAAATGGATGCTTCGATCTTTTACACATGGGCCATCTTAGCCTCCTCAAGAAATCAAAAGCAGAGTGTCAAAAACTAATTGTTGCTATCAACTCTGACGAATCTGTGCAGAAATTAAAGGGGCCTAGCCGACCCGTCCAATCCGAGGTGACACGTTCCTCTATACTTTCTGCTCTAGAAGTCGTAGACTTAGTTATCCTCTTTTCTGAGGACACTCCTCTAAAACTTATCCAGGCCCTGCACCCAGATGTCTTGATTAAAGGTGCAGATTATACCGTAGACCGGGTCGTGGGTGCCGACTTGGTGGTCCAATCAGGAGGTAAAGTCATCCTGGTGCCTCTTGAAGAAGGAAATAGTACGACGGCAACCGTAAGAAAAATTCAGCAATAATAAGGGTCAGAAGATGCTTTGTTCTTCAGGAATCCGGGCCATTAGCTGACTGAGAAGTTCTTGTGGGATACCCTGGTTTTGGACCAAGATTTCATAATAAGTTAAGTGTCCACAGATGCGATCGGCTTGGCCCAGGAGCCGAACCAGTTGAGAAGGGGACTCCTCAAAAGCTGCTTTAAAAATACGACCCATCGAGTCTTTAGTCATCAAGGGAGCATGAATCAAGCTTGAGGCAAGGTACTGAATGGGAACTATCCCATAGCGATCTTTCCTTAACCAGGACTCCCTGTCTTGCCCCATTAGCCACAGAGAAGTCTCTACAAACCCCCCTTGAAAAGCCATGAAAAGGGGGGACCAGTCTGCGGTCTGTACTTTTACTTTGCTCACTTTTTTGCTTAGAAATTCAAGATGTTCTTTCAAGTCCAAATCATGAGCTGTGCTCTTTTTTCCCCAAGAGAAGAATATGGCCCATTGCTGAAATGACCAAGCAAGGCCATTGGCATTTTTCTGGATGGGTGCCATGGGGTCCAAGACTATGTCTTCAAAAATCTTCTCTATCTTCTTATAGTTTGTCTTCTTGTAGAGGCTCAGAATCTCCGTCTCTTGAGAGGCGGACCATAAGTCCGAAAGTAAAAAAATTGTAATGGCTAAAATAAATTTCATAAATGCTCATTTCTGTAGATTATATTCTGTTAATTTCTTAGTGGATTATTATACAAAATTCTGCATGTTGTCCATAGGACGCGCGCTGAAATTGAAGCTTGGCTGGGGATTTCAGACATAAAGGAAGAAGGGGGTGCTTGCGGCATCTAAGGTAACAGGTTATAAAGTTCTTATTATGGGATTTAGATGTGGGATCGTGGGGCTGCCCAATGTGGGAAAGTCCACTCTTTTTAATGCGCTCACTGCCACGGCACAAGCAGAAGCAGCCAATTACCCTTTTTGCACCATAGAACCCAACGTAGGCCGTGTAGGCGTTCGCGACCCCCGCCTTGACACTCTAGCCACCCTGGCCAAATCTCAGAAGACCATACCGACCTCCCTGGAATTTGTAGATATCGCTGGCTTAGTCAAAGGCGCCAGCAAGGGGGAAGGCTTGGGAAATCAGTTCTTAGGGCATATCAGAAATGTGGATGCCATCATTCATGTGCTGCGCTGCTTCGAAGATGAGAATATTACCCATGTGGAGGATTCCATAGACCCCCTTCGAGACAAAGAAATTATCGAAACTGAGCTGATGCTTGCCGACATGGAAACCCTGGAAAAACGGCTTAGCACGCTATCTAAAAAAGCAAAGGCCTCAGACCAAGCAGCCATTCAAGAAGCAGCGCTGGCAGAAAAATTTCTTCGCGCTCTGGAAAACGGTAGGCTCGCTCGCTCTGTCACCCTCACTCCTGAAGAGAAAAACATAAGCCTTGTGCTTCCTCTTTTGACTTTAAAGCCGGTTTTGTACGTATGCAATGTCTCGGAAAATGAGGCGGAAACCGGAAACGCTTGGACCCAAAAGCTTCAAGAGCTTGCGCGACAGGAAAAGGGGGGTGCGGTCATAGTTTCTGCGGCCATAGAGGCGGAAATCTCTCTTCTGGAAAGCCTTCAAGAGAAGAAAGAGTTTCTGCAGCAGATAGGACTTGAAGAATCCGGTCTGGATAAAATCGTGCGGGGAGGCTATGCACTTCTTGATCTTTTAACTTTTTTCACTGTGGGGCCCCAAGAAGCCAGGGCCTGGACTACTTCCAAGAAATCGACTGCCCCCCAGGCCGCTGGCTGTATCCATACCGACTTTGAACGAGGCTTTATTTGTGCTGAAACCACTTCCTACGAAGATTACGTGCACTACAAGGGGGAGGCAGGAGCCAGGGAGGCAGGCAAACTTCGACAAGAAGGCCGAAACTATGAAGTCCAAGATGGAGACATATTCCACTTCAGGTTTAATGTCTAAGCGCCTCATGCCCCGCCCTAAATTGCTGAGGAGCCCTGCCAAAAATCAGACTTTTTGCGAAACGGCAATCTTCTAAATGTGTGGTATCACGGGCTTCTGGACGCCAAAAAAAGATCTGGATCTCAAGAGCATCATCTCCTCCATGACGACCAGCCTATCTCATAGGGGTCCTGACGGGCAGTCTAGCTGGAGCGATCCTCAAAATGGCTTAGCCCTGGGGCACCGGCGGTTATCCATCCTAGATCTCTCCGAGCGCGGCCTCCAGCCCATGGTTTCAGAAAGCGGACGTTACGTTATCATCTATAACGGCGAAACCTATAATTTCCAAGATCTGAGGAAAGACCTGCAACAAACTAAGGGAGCGCGGTTTAAGACGGATACAGATACGGAAGTTATCTTGTCCTCCGTCGAACATCACGGCGTTATCCGAACCCTTGAGGTCATGGAAGGCATATTCGCCTTTGCCTTGTGGGACAAAAAATTAGAGAAACTTTACATAGCTAGGGATCCCGCAGGCGTCAAGCCCCTGTACTGGGGATACAACGCTGGCACCCTATTTTTTGGGTCCCAATTATCCTCTTTTAAACCCTTTCCTGGTTTCTCCCCCTCTTTATGCTCTGAGGGCCTGGAGACTTACCTTTCCTACGGTTATGTGCGCGCTCCTTATTCCATCCTAGAAAATATCTTTAAGCTGGAGCCAGGCACCGTAAGCATTTTCCAGGGCAAGAAACTTTTAGAGACACATTCGTACTGGTCTCTTCGATCTCTCGTAGACGAAAAAGAGGAGACGCACAAGACTGAAACCCAGTACGTAGAAGAGCTGAAAGCCCTTCTAAAGTCCAGTGTGAAGGCTCAGATGCTGGCAGATGTGCCCGTGGGCTCATTCTTGTCGGGGGGGGTCGATAGTTCCCTCATTACTGCTCTCATGCAGAGTGAATCCTCCAAGCCTGTCCACACCTTCACTGTGTCCTTCGAGGAAGAAGATTATAATGAAGGGCCGACAGCCCAAAGGTATGCTGAAATTCTAGGCACACGACACGAAAGCCTTTCTATATCTGACAAAGACTGCTTTTCCTTGGTGGAGAAAATGACGACCTGGTTCGATGAACCTTTCGCGGACTCTTCTCTCTTTCCAACCTACCTGCTTTCCCAGTTCGCGCGAAAAGAGGTGACCGTAGCCCTCTCTGGAGATGGAGGAGACGAGCTTTTCGGGGGGTACAACCGTTATAAGTATGGGAGCCTTTTCAATTCTTATTTCCTCAAGGTGCCCAGTG
>CAYXFG010000050.1:0-7782 GCA_964464225.1 uncultured Holosporaceae bacterium | reverse complement strand
CCAGGCCGTAACGATGGGACATGCTGAAGGATTTTTGCTTTTATTACAGCGAGCCCCTTCTTCTCAAACAGCCTCAGGGAACTCACAAAGGGATATACGTCTAGCCGATAAGGAAAATGGTACAACAGGTCAATGACCCGTGGCCCTGCCAGCTCGTGAAGATGTTTTTGCGTAGCAGGCCCCACCTGGTTCAAAACCCGAACGGAAGCCTCCAGGCTAAAGATGTCGGTGCTACTCAAGAAGACTGCTTTTTCTATGCTACCCTTTTCGCTACACTATACCAACAGCCGGTCTTTGTCGACTCAGGCAAAAGATATATCCCTAAAGACCACACGTCTTTTTTTCATCAGCGCCAGTTTCTAGACTCCCTAATTGCTACAGCCTCTCTCCCAAGAAATCCCAAATAAATATCCAAGGGGACTTGTTTTATGAATCCAAATTATTTAATGTTCACACTATTATTCTGTCATGAATTGTTTTCATTTTTTCAGAATGCCTTGTCTTGGCAAAACCTAGAAAGCTTCCAAATGTATAAGTTAAAAATTAGAAGGAGATAGAGATGGATTTTGATAAACTGCGTTCATTTGTCATGGTGGCAGAGTTAGGCAGCCTTCTGAAAGCATCTGAAAACCTCTCGGTTACACAGTCTGGGGTTTCCAAGCAAATTTCTGCGCTCGAAAAATTCCTAGGATATAATCTGTTTGTCCAAAGAAAGAAGACTATGATGCTAACCGAGGAAGGGGAAATCTTTCTTCGATTCGCAAAGTCCATGCTTGATGAGCTAACAGCTGGGAAAAAAGCGTTGGACATTCATCACAAGACTATGTCCGGAGAGATTGTACTATCTACCACGAACTCTCTGGCTGCTCTTTACATGAGTGATGCGCTCAAAGATTTCTTCGAAAAATTCCAGAACGTCAGCATTTCCATTGTTGGGAGCGATGAAGAAACCCACTGGGTTTTCGACAAAGTAGACGTGGCGGTCCGCCCTATGGTGGCCCATCCCTACAATTTCCTCAAAAGGCCCCTGATGACCCATGAGATGAGCCTCTATGCCAGCCAGGACTACATCAGAAAATATGGAGAGGTCAGGACTAAAAGCGACCTTGTCCACCACCGGGTGATCTCGTACGGCGAGCATACTTACCGACCTTACAAGGAGATTAACTGGCACATGTCATTTTTGCCAGCTGCTTACAAGCCCTTCCTCAGCATAAATTCCGGACCTGGCATGCTACGCGCTGTGGAGAATGGTCTGGGCATCGCCCCCCTATCTCAGATGGGTGTTAAGGACAGCAAGGCCAATTTGATTAAAATTCTTCCAGACTACCCCGGGCCTCGCATTGAAAATTATTTTTACTACCTAAAAACTCTAGAAGAATCAGAGAAAGTCCAAGGCCTTTATAACCATCTTTATGAATTCTTCAGAAACCATAATATGGGCGTATAAGGGGCATACAAGACGTCAGAAATTCCGGGCGGTTCCAATCTTTTTCCAAGCTAAGCCTATCCTAAATAAGCGGGCTGATTTCTACATCTTAGGAACGGCAGGCGGATTCCCTGGTCCTACCAGGGGGCCCTACCCGGAACCTGCAGGTGCTGGGCCTTCCTTGCCTGGCACAAACGATGTTCTAGGCTTCTAATCTGTAAGCCAACGGCCCAGCTGTTCTCTCACAACTTTGGCAGGTATTTCTTCCAGGCTGTTACGCGGCATGTTGCCCAACTGGAAGGGCCCATAGGAAATCCTCGTAAGATGAATGACAGGGAATCCAAGATGTTCCATAACCTTTCTAATCTCCCTATTTTTCCCCTCTCTAAGTTTAACCATAAGCCAGCCCGAGCTTTCAGAGCCTACCAAAGACGCCTCTATGGACCCATAGGTCACAGCGTCAACAGTAATCCCGCTCAGCAGTTGATCCAGGTGTTTTTGGCTGGGAGCGCCCTTTACGCGCACCTTGTACTGGCGTATCCACCCTGTGGAGGGAAGTTCCAAAGCGCGCGCCACCGTGCCATCGTTTGTCAACAGCAGAAGACCTTCCGAGTTAAAGTCCAACCGACCCACAGAAATTACATAAGGCAGGTGACTAGAAACCTCTTTCAAAGCTTCGGGTAATGTCAAAAGACCGTTGGGATCAGAACGAGAGCAAAGAACCCCTTTGGGTTTGTAATATTTCCAAAGGCGCGTAGGCTGTTTTTCAGGAAGGGGGCGCCCATCCACCTCTATTTTATCGGTTGCATATACATTGAAAGCCGGTGAAGTGAGACGCTTCCCGTTAACAGATACCGACCCCTGGGCAATTAATGTTTCAGCCTGACGCCTGGAGCAAACTCCGGCCCGGGCCATCACCTTGGCTATGCGATCTCCAGGTCCAGAATCAGAGGGCTCCAAAGTCATTTGCCGCTCCTATAAAGGCTTCAAAAATCTTTTGATCACTGAGGGTGACAAGAAACTCGGGGTGCCATTGTAACCCCCAGCAGAAAAGATCGCCTTCCGCTTCTATCCCCTCTATGATCTGGTCTTCGGCCACCGCATTAATGACAAGGCCCCTTCCCAATTTCTTAATAGCCTGGTGATGAAAGGAGTTAACAGAGATAGAAGAAGCACCCAGCACTTTGCTCAGTTGCGTTCCTGGCACGATATTTATAGAATGAGCAGGCTCATTAATGTTGCTTCGGAGGTGCCCCACCTCTTCTTTCAGGGCGTGAGGGATATGCTGGATGATGCTGCCACCAAGGGCTATATTGATAGCCTGCATGCCCCCACAAATTCCCAGAACAGGTACCCCTCTTTGAAGAGCTGCTCTGACCAACTTGATATCAAACTTAGATCTCTGGTGCATAACCTTTGAAAAATGGGGAGCCGTATTCTCTTCGCCGTACAGAGCAGGGTCATAATCGTTGCCCCCTGTCATCAAAAGCCCATCAACCAAGTCCAGGAAAGAGTCCACATCAAGATGGGTAGAGGGCAACGCAATGGGGATGCCTCCCGCGTCCGACATGGCGTCAAAATAATTGGACCTCAGGGCGTGCCAGGGATATTTGCTGAACCCGCCACCCTTTTCTTCAAAATCCAAATTTAAGCCAATAACAGGTTTTTTCATAGGTCGTCTCTTTCAATCCTTTCTGGGGAAGCTTCTTTTCCAACCCGTACTCTCAGACCCATCTTCCAAAATTATGCCTTTCTGGTCAAGGAGCTGCCTAATTTCGTCAGCTTGCTTAAAATCTTTATTCAAGCGGCATTCCTGGCGCAACTTGATAAGCTGCTCAATTTTATCAGAAGATAGCTCAGGATCCTTATCCCCCCTCCTTTGGAACCATTCCTCAGGGCTCTCTTGCAAAATCCCCAGCAAGGCGCCCAAAGCCTTCAAGCGGTCCTGCAAAACCTTCTTTTTTTCAGTAGAAGGGGATTTATTGATGTCAGCCACGAGCCTATGCATAACGCTAAAAGCGGCAGGAGTGTTTAGATCATCTAAAAGCGTCTCCAGGCCTCCTCCACCTGAGATTTCAGCATCTACGCCTGTGATTGAGCTTCCTTGCAGCGCGGCATAAAATTTGTCTAGGATCTTCTGGGCTTGGGGAAGTGTCTCTACACCCCAGTCCAAGGGCTGACGGTAATGAGCGCTTAAAAGGCCCACACGTATAACTTCTCCAGAGTACTGTTGCAATAGATCGTGAGGTGTAAGGAAGTTGCCCAGGGATTTAGACATTTTCCTTCCACTGACCTGCAGATGGCCGTTATGAACCCAGTACCTGGCAGGCCCCTCCCCCTCATGGGCACACCGGCTTTGGGCAATCTCATTTTCGTGGTGAGGAAAAATAAGATCGATGCCGCCCCCATGAATATCAAACCGCCGTCCTAAGAGATGGCCGCTCATGGCCGAACATTCAATGTGCCAGCCCGGACGGCCATATCCCCACGGGCTTTCCCACCCCACCTCGGAAGCCAGACTTGGCTTCCACAAAACAAAATCTTCCGGGCTCTTCTTATAAGGAGCTACCTCCACGCGTGCCCCAGCGATACGAGAATCCGACGACTCTCTCGACAAGCATCCGTAGGTAGGGTCCTTACCAACGTCAAAGAGGACGTGCCCCTGGTGTGCATAGGCATAGCCCTTTTGGATAAGATCCCCGATCATGTCCTGCATGGATGTAATATAATGCGTAGCGCGGGGTTCATAGGTGGGGCACAACACATTGAGGGCGGACATGTCATGGTGGAAAGACAGGGTCATATCTTCTGTAAGAGTGGCCATGCTGGTGCCGGCCTCGAGACTTCTTTGGATAATTTTGTCGTCCACGTCGGTAATGTTACGCACATAAGTCACGGCAGGGTAGAGATGCTTTAGCACTCTAAACAACACATCGAAAACAACGAAGGCGCGGGCGTTGCCCAGATGGACCCGGTCATAGACCGTGGGACCACAGACGTATAGCTTTACATGATTGGGCTCGATGGGGTAGAAGTCTTCCTTCTGCCGGCTAAGCGTATTATAAAGCTTCAAAATAGGCTTGCTTTTTCCCAGATTTGCAGCCGCCTCCAGACGGTTCAGCGCTCGTCCTTTGCCCATTAAACGCAGAATTTCTTTCAACTCGGGCCCATGATCCTGCCCCGTCAGGGCTTGGCGTAAAGGTCTAAAAAAGGAAGCGCCCTTTCTGGCGGAGAGGTCTTTGAGCCCAGAAAGCCATTCTTCTTCCCAGCCGCTTTGATCCGAATCCGTGGTGGAAAGCAAAGAGGCCGCCTGGCCGATAAAAGCTTCATCCTCCTGGAGAATGTGGGTGATCATGCTCCCCCGGCAAATCTTCCACCACTCGGGCAAATCACCAAGAGACCTTAGGTTAGAACGCACCCCTTCCCAAAATTCTTTGTCTACTGCCAGACCCTTCATATGGGGATGTGCTTCCTCGAAGGGCAGAATATGTAATAATCTTTCATTCAGGTGCTCCAGCTCTTGAGTAGAGAATTTAGGTGTAGCCCTGGAAAATTTCTTTATGTCAAAAGAGTCTATAAGAGGCGCAACCGAACTGAAAGGGTAAACGGGCTCACACGTCCCAAGACGCGCCAACATACTCGTTAAGGCCATGGGCAGGATGCCTTTCTCACGCAGACCTCTGAGACTGCCGGTACCAAGGCGTTTGGAGATTTCTTCACCCTCTTGGCCCTGGAGCAAGGAAAGATGGCCAAAAGTTATCGACCCGTCCGGGCATCCCAGAGCCCGCAGCAGCTGGATCTGGATAGCTGTATTGGCAATGTGATCTTCTCCTCGAATGATGTGCGTTACACCCATGTCATGGTCATCCACAACGGACGCCAGGGTATAAACTGGCATCCCATCCTCGCGAAAAAGGACAGGGTCGCCTAAAGCAGAGGCTTTGAAATGAAGAGGCCCGCGGATTAAATCCTCCCAAGAGACATCTTTTTCATCCAACTTGAACCGCCAATGGGGAGAGCGCCCTCCCTTTTCCAGAGTCTCTCTTTCTTGTTTGGATAAAGACAAGGCGCTGCGATCATAAAGGGGGGGCAGGCCCTGAGCAGCCCTGAGCTTCCTTTTAAGGTCAAGCTCCTCCGAGGATTCGTAGCAAGGATAAAGACGCTCTTGCTGAATCAAGGTCTGTTTTACTTCTTCGTAGCGCTGCAGCCTGTCAGATTGACGTTGATAGTCGTCAAAGTCCAAACCCATCCAGGACAGATCTTCCAACAACGCCTCTTCATATTTCTTTTGGCTGCGTTCACGATCCGTATCGTCCAGGCGTAGCAAAAACTTGCCCCCATTCTTTCTTGCAAATAGCCAATTCACTAGGGCGGTTCTGAAATTTCCATAATGGAGATAGCCTGTGGGACTGGGGGCAAACCTCAGCTTCATGAGGCTACCCGTCTCTGTCTTTTAAGTGAAATTTTCATTATCTTTTTGTAAACTCCATAGTGGTAAAATACCATCATTATCAGATAGGGAACAAAGATGAAGATTTGGTAGGAAGGGCTTATAAATTGTACAAGGACCGCACCCACACCCTGTAAAGCGCCTACCCCCATTTGAAAGCAGGTTACCTGGTTATGACTGTACCCTAATCGATTAACCAGTTGAAACAAATGGGTACGATGGGCTCGCCAGTAGGGATCGCCGTTCAAGATGCGACGCACCACAGTTACCACCACATCATAAATGAAATTAAAGAATAAAATGGGCACCGTGTAAACTGAAAGAGTTGTACAGCTATGGCTTTCCTGTGTGGGGATAAGCAGCACAATGCCCCAAATCAAGCCCATGAATTGGCTGCCCACATCCCCCATGAAAATGCGACCCTTGGGGAAGTTAAAAATGAGAAATCCAAGGGTAGACCAAAATAAGGTATAGCTAATGTAACCCAAAGCCTTCTCCCGCAGAAAAATGCTGATGATCAAGGTAAAAATACTGGCCACCAGAGAAACACCTCCAGCCTGTCCGTTCAGCCCATCCATGAAATTGAAGACATTCATAAAGAAAATCACCCAGAAAAAAGAGAGCACAATGCCCCACCAACCCAGGTCCAGCCAGCCCACTCCCGGAAGAGGAATCTTATGTACGTATAAATGAGCCGCTACCACACAGAAGGCTGATAAAATCTGGGCCAAGATCTTTTTAACAAATGACAGTCCTTGAAGATCGTCGATAAGCGAGACTGCGATTGTAAGCGCAGAGCCCAACCCCAAGTAGGCCAGACGGCTGGCGGCAATGTAGCCTATTTGGCCTGTTAGGTAGAGGTAAGCCATGCCAGAAAAGAAAGCCAGTATGATGCCCACGCCCCCGCTTTTGGGCGTAGGAACTTTGTGAGAAGAGCGCGATACAGGAACAGCCTTTATTCCCACGCTGATCATCAATCGAGTTACAGCCGAAGATAACAAGAAGAGGAACGGACCCGCTATTATGACGTCCGCCGACAAGAACCCCCCCAGCGGCAAGAAGAAAGAGCCCATCCTAGAGACCCCAAAAAGCTGAGGATACACGAGACCCTGGCCTCTGCCAGGTGGCCTTTTGAAGTCCAGAACTTATATTGCAAGATACCATGATCTTTTCTTGACACCCATTTTCAAAGATAATAGGGTTAAAATATAATCAATCATACAGGGGATGGGAATGAAAAAAATAGCTTATGGTATTTTGCTGTGCGTTTTGGGGAGCTTTTTCCTTCAAAGTGCCCAATCTGTGGGTCTTTCCAGTCTCCATAAACTGCGTGGGCCTATCCCTTGTAAGCTGCGCAATTCTGTGGATTGTCGAAGCGAGGCCGTTTATGCCCAAGATAAAGCTAATGGTTGCGCGAGCCTCCAAAGCAATTGCAGAACCGAATATTGTAGCAAAAACTGTCTTCAGGAATCCTCTTGTGGTCGATATTGTGCCGAAGACTGCCGTAACATTTTCCTAGGGCCCCAGCAGAATGCCATGAGACGTGCCTGCGTACCCGATGCGGTCAGAAGCCGGGACGAAGCCCTGAAAGCTCAGATCGACGAACAAACAGGCCTTCTCAATACAAAACAGCGTCGGCGCGAAACAAAAATCACAGCTGCTCAGTTCGGACGTGAACTTCAAGACTATGAGGCTACCCTCAAAAAATTGCAGTACTATGCCTTGAAAGTGCGAGAGGGCATGCGTCTTGTCAAAAAATACACAGCCCAAGAAACCTCATTTAGGGAAAGCGCCGACCTTTTGCAAGAGTCTCTCCTTAACACTTATGGAAAAGACCCCATCCTTTATGAGCGCATTATGCGTTTGTCTGCTGCTTATTATGTGCCCATCGATGATGTTAACG
>CAYXFG010000049.1:4092-7783 GCA_964464225.1 uncultured Holosporaceae bacterium | reverse complement strand
TGAACTTCAATGTGGCGGGGCTTTTGCAGGTACTTTTCCATGAAGACCTGATCGTCATTGAAGTTAGCTTTTGCCTCCAAGCGCGCCATGTCCAGGGCTTCGGCAAGTTCGGCTTTCCCCTGGGCAACCTTCATGCCTTTCCCGCCTCCCCCCGCCGTGGCCTTGATCAACACAGGGTATCCCATGTCTTCTGCCAGTTTCTCGGCGGAAGCCAGATCCGTTATGGCGCCTTCGGACCCCGGCACCACGGGTAATCCCAGGGCTTTCACCGTATTTTTGGCCGTGATCTTGTCACCCATCAGCCGAATGTGCTGGGACTGGGGGCCGATGAAAGTGATGTTATGTTCTTCCACCATCTGAGCGAAGGTGGCATTTTCCGCCAGAAACCCATAGCCAGGATGGATGGCGTCCGCCCCCGTCACTTCGGCCGCTGCCAGAATGGAAGGGATATGCAAATAACTTTTGGCGGCAGGTGCAGGCCCTATGCACACCTGCTCGTCGGCCAACCGCACGTGTTTGGCCTCATGGTCGGCTTTAGAATGAACAGCCACCGTCTTGATGCCCATCTCCCGGCACGCTCTCAGGATGCGGAGGGCGATCTCCCCACGGTTTGCAATTAAAATCTTTTTGAACATTCTGCCTCCTGAAGCGACTTATTCGAGGATAAGAAGAGGTTGGTCGAATTCCACAGGGCTTGCATTATCGATAAGAACTTGGGTCACCCGGCCCGCCCGGGGCGCCTTAAGAGGATTCATCAACTTCATGGCTTCTATGATGAGGAGGGTCTGCCCCTCTGAAACCGTCGTCCCCACTTCAACGAACTTGGGAGCGCCAGGCTGGGGAGACAAATAGGCCGTCCCCACGATGGGCGAGGTCACCACCCCCGGATGCTTGGCGGGGTCATGGGAGGGCTCGGGGCACGAAAGGGGCACAGGAGGAGGGGCTGCCACCATGGGCATGGTCATGGAGACGGGGCTTACGGGCGCCACGTGCTGATGACGGGCCAAGCGGATGCGGCATCCTCTTGCCTCATACTCAATCTCTGTCAGATCTGTTTCCTTGAAAAGGTCGGAAAGGAGACGGACCGCTGAGGCGTCAATGCCGAGCGCCACATCCTTATCCTTGGGTTTTTCTTTTGAAGCTGTCTTTACGGGAGGTACGCTCATTCTTAGGGGATATCCTTTTCTTTTCTCACATACTCCTTGGTATAACCTGAAACCCACACCAAATCAATTCCGGGCACAACGGGCAGAAGTTTTTTTAAAATACGCTTCTGACAGCGTCAGGGCAAGGGAGGGCGGCGGAAAAAGCGTCCGTAAAATCTGATGGCAAAGCCAGCCAGCGCCACCACAGCGATCAAAGCCAAAGCAATATACTTTTTATAATGAGCAAAATCACTCATGATCTCGTTGAAGGCCAGGGCGAAGGTATACCCCAGCCCTCCAATAAGCGTGGCCCAGATGGCAGCCGATAGGGTGACCAAAGCCGAGTATCTATAAAGGGGCATGGGGCTGCTCCCCACCATAAGCGGTGTAAGAGTACGCAAGCCATAAATGAAGCGGAAACTCATGATAAAATAATTGTCATATTTATGAATCAGCTGGCTTACTTTAGAGAGGCGGCCGTGCCACTTGGGAGAGCGGTTAAATAATTTCTTTCCAAAAAATCTTCCAAGAAAGAACAAAACATGGTCATGGATGACGGCACCTACAAAAGCCATAATAATGACAAAATATAGACTCATATATCCATGGTAAGCGGCCCCACCGGCCAGCAGTAGGATCATTTCTCCTTCCACCAGGGCCCCTATAACTACGATGGGATACTTGTAATGTTCCAAAAGATAGATCCAAAAGTCTGGACAAATAAGCTGGGAAAGGAAGTGCAGAACCGAGGAATAGGCCTCAACGAAAGAATGATGTATGGCCTGTGCTATGTGCATGGAGGGAGTATGACAGAAAAGGCTCGAGCTTCCAAGATATTTTGGCCTCAGTGCGCCTCGCGGAAGCAAAAGAAGGAAGAAACAAGGAGTGGCGCGCCCGAGAGGAGTCGAACCCCTAACCTCTTGATCCGTAGTCAAGTACTCTGTCCAATTGAGCTACGGGCGCATGCAAGCGCACCGTATCCTAACTTTCACTTGGCTGCAAGGTTTAACTGTAACCAAAAATGGGTTTTTTTGCCCAGGGAAACCTTTAGAGGACCAGCGTGAAAGTCTTTTTTCTCCAGGGCCTGGGTTTCGTCTTGTACAATCTCTCCCCCAAGGCGACATCCGCCCGACCGTATCAGGCGGCGGGCTTCCCCCTTGCTTTTGGCAAAGCCATGGTCGGTAAGAATATCCAGAAGAGGATAGCCGAACTCCAGACTTTTGGGATCCACCAACACTGTCTTCAAAGAAACTTCTGGAGTCAGTTCGCCCTCCGGAGAGGCGCCAGAGAAAGCAGCATCTGCCGTCCTGTGAATGAGGGCAAGGCACTGAGGGCCATGGGCCAAAGAAGTCGCTTCATCAGCCAAACGCACCTTGGCCTGGTTCAAAGCTTTCCCTGAAAGATGGGCGTAATCTTCAATCTCTGAAACAGGGACATCTGTATAGATTTTCAGAAGTTTGATAACGTCTGCGTCGTCCACTGTCCTCCAGAATTGCCAGTAGTCATAGGGTGACAGAGAGTCCGCATTCAACCATATGGCGCCCCCCGCCGTTTTCCCCATCTTTTCTCCATTAGACTTGGTCAGCAAAGGGGTAGTAAGACCAAAGGCTTCACGACCAGCGACCCGACGGATAAGATCCACCCCATTTACGATGTTCCCCCATTGGTCGGACCCACCGCATTGCAGCACACAGTCATAGGTCTGAAACAGGTGTAGAAAGTCGTAGGCTTGTAAGATCATGTAATTAAATTCGAGGAAACTCATGGTCTGCTCACGCTCCAAGCGCATCCTCACGCTATCCAGGCTAAGCATGCGATTGACAGAGAAATGAGGCCCGTAAGCGCGCAAAAAGCCTAGGTAAGATACGTCTTTAAACCAGTCATCGTTGTTCACCATGATGGCTTTGTTAGAAGAGCCCTCAAACGCAAGGTAGCGCTTAAAGACTCCCTTTATGGTCTCGAGATTCTCTTGGATGCTCGCCTCGCTCAGAAGAGGGCGCTGGGTATCCTTCCAAGTGGGATCGCCAATCTTGCTGGTAGCTCCCCCCATCACCACCAGAGGGGTGTGCCCATGTCTTTGAGCAATCCGCAACAACATGATAGACATAAGGTTGCCCACTTGAAGGCTGGGGGCGCTGGCATCGTAGCCCACGTATAACACCAAGGACTTGTCCCGGCACAGAAGATCCAGGCCCTCCAAGTTCGTAGACTGCTGGATAAATCCACGAGCCGAGAGTTCTATTAAAAAAGGGGACATAAGAGCGGTCATCATCAGTCTTTCACAATCCAGGAAAAGTGAGTCAGGAATACCCCATCCCCCCAGCAAAATCAAGGACTGAGAATATAAGTCAGGCCAAGCTTGAATTCGCTATTTACAAAGATGTTTTTTTCCTTCACACCAGGCACGTTTTTATCCTTAAAAGTAAGAGCCGGAATATAATCCAAGATGTAATCGCCCCGCACGCTAAAGTTCTTATTCAAGAAGGCTTCAAGGCCGCCTCCAAACCGCAACCCCATGGCAATCTTTTTATCCTTAGATCCGGAGG
>CAYXFG010000049.1:0-4082 GCA_964464225.1 uncultured Holosporaceae bacterium | reverse complement strand
GCCAGAATCCTATTATTGTCTGAGACTGTCCCCGAATGGTCCACCTGCCCCACCACCAGACCATAGCGCGCATAACCTATGGTTCCAAAGTTAAAGATGTAACCCACACGACCCGTTAAACCGCTAAGCCATGAGATCTTGTTGGAATAACTTTCGGCCCGGGAGGATGTACTGGTCTCGCCTTTCATCACATAGGGATTAAGGTCAAAGTCCAGCTCAACGCCATAGTAGGTGCGATGGTCGTTCTGGCCGTAACCTGCGTAAACCCCCCAAGAAGGCTCGGCCGCCGAGGTCTGGGCTTTATAATGGGTGACCACCCCAGATTCCACGCCATCCACCTTCCTGCAATCGGTCAAAGTTTTGGCCCCTGCGCTTCCCCCCACATAGAAACCCGTCTGGACGCTTTGCTCATAAAGCGAGCGGGCAGAAGGCCCTGCCATGGGAGAGGGCTTATAGGTTAGGGCCGCCAAGACTTGGTTGGAAATGGCCCGATCTTTGCGCGCATAGGAGGTGGTGCTGGAGAACAGATTGATGGGCTGATAAGCGGTTTGTGTTCCCTCCAGCCGGACGCTGGTATGATCATCGAGAGCCGATTCAAGGCCCATACCAAAGATAAAGCCTGTTGTACGGTTCTTCGAATAGTCCCCAAGGGGCTGGCCGTTCTCTTTGGCCTGAAAAGCCAAATGCGTGCTCCCCACACCCACCTTCCCATAGAAGAGGGTCGAGGGCGAAACATAGTAGCCAAGACGCCCCGTTACATCCCATTGCTTCTTTATTTCTATGGACTCCTTGAGACTGGAACCTGGGGTCTGCAAGCTTTCCCTATCTTCCGCAAGGTTGGGCCCCCCGCCCGCCTCAACACCGAGATAGTAGCGATCAAAACTTACCCCATACCCTGTCATAAGGCGAGCTCCAGCGCCCAAATTAGATTGTCGCCCGTTAATGGACCGGCCGTGATAGTTAGAGGATGACTTGTTATCTCCACTCAGCTGGGTCAAGCCTGCACCCACATAGAAGCCTTCACCGACATTTATGAAAGGAGACACACCGCCTCCATACACCACCATGGAAGTTTCCACGTCTGCTTTCTCATCCTTGGAGTAGGTCAGATACGCATCGGAGGCGTCCACAAGCCAGGTGGGAGAGCCAGCAGAGCCTTGGCTTAGAATGAGAATATAGCGTGGCGGCCCCCCGTGGGATAACAGTTTTTTCTCAAGAACCCGTGTATCCGGATGCACACCCAAGATCACCTTAGTAAGGCGCGGATCTCCCTGGTCAACATTCACCTCCGTAATAAGTCCCTGGCTTGAAGGTGGGATTTCCACCTTGGCCCAATCGGTTTTGGGCATGGTGATGGTTATACGTCTGGTCGTGAAATTTTCTTCCACCTTCAGCTCATGAGGCCTCGCCAAAACAAATCTCACAATGGTTTCATTCCCTTGATTTGTGATACTCATTCTTTTAAGAAAATTCTCCAGGGCCGGAGCGGCCACGGAACCCAGGGGGCTTTTGTCACCCTCCCCCTTTGTGCCCAATTTCTCATCCGAGGAAAGCTGGGGCAGAAAAGGCTCTTGTCCTATGTCCAGCACCAGTTTTGGCGTTCTTGTCTTAACATCCATCATAAAAGCCTGGAGTATTTTTGTGCCAGGCTTTATGGAAACCTCAATCCCAATGTCCTTCCCAAAAGAAGCCAACTGATAGCCCAAGAAAACGCCATTTGCCTGCTTAAGAACCTGAGGGGGCATCCACTGGGCTGGTTCTGACGGCATAATCACAATAGAACGGCCGTTTGATCTTTCAGAGATCTTGAACTCCCCCGCCCTGCTAAGATCGAAAACCAAGCGCGTGTTATTAAGTTTAGGCCCCACCCTTACGTTGGAAATTACCAGCGGGTCCGCCGGCGCAGTCGAAGATGATTTCGCTAGACGGCTGGGCTTTAGGGAAATGCCAAAAATCTTATTGGAAGCTGTGCCAGACTGGGAGAGGGAAAAGGAAGGGTCGATTTTGATAATTAAATCCCCCCCCCCGCTGGGATAAGGCGTGTAGGAATAGCTTTCGAAGCCCTGCGAAAGCTGGCCTTTCAAGGGGGGAAGCCACTTGGTGCCTGCCGGGAACTCCACCAGGAAAGTAGACTTGGTTTCCTTATCCAGGCTAAGCGGCTGCGCTTTATCCATTTGAAAGAGGAGGGAGGGCCCCCCAGCAGTCATTTGCTGCCGCACCGAGGAAACAATAAGGGCCCGGCAAGGCCCGGCACATAGGGCGATACCTAAGATAAAAATATAGAGATTTCTTTGTAGACTCCTTGCCATACCTTATATTTCTTGTTTATTAGTATTTTAAGGCATTTGGACCCTAAGATCTACAGAAATATAAGAAATTACTTCTGGGCTCTCCACGGACACAAGAGCATCAGGAACTCTCTACTAAGCAGGATTTGCGCAATATATTCTAAGGAAGCCCTCGCCAACGACCAAACGGAGTCTTGGGCTACCCCCTGTGTATATGGGAAAAAACCATGGGCTTTTTGGCAATCGCTCTCTGAAGGTGTTTTTGAATGGCAGACCGCACTTTGTCTTTTATCTGAACATCATCATTTTTTTCATAAATGTCCAAGCGCCCAAAAGCGTAAAGAGCTTCGCGCACACACTCGGTGATCAGCTCCTGGGGAACATGTACCCCTTGAAACAGCATATGGGGGTCCGACCTGGGTGTATTCTTGCGATCTAGCACCCAGAACACCATGCAAAGCCCCTCAGATCCCAGGCGTTGCCTTTCCTTTAAAATGGGGTGTCCCATGGGGAGGATCTGATTGCCATCCAAGGCTAGACGTCCTGATGGCACATCATCAATGATCTCAGCGCCTGAAGCCGTTATTTCAACTACGTTACCGTTTTCCGGAATCAGGATGTGAGGAATGCCCGCTTTCTTGCCCAGCTTGCCTTGCTCCACCATATGAATGGCTTCCCCATGAACTGGAATAAGGATTTGGGGCCGAATCCATTCGTACATTTTTAAAAGGTCCTGACGTCCGGGGTGGCCAGACACATGAATGTCTCGATCCTGTTCCTTTACCACCTGCACCCCCAACCGGGTAATTTTGTTCTTAATGGAGTTTATTTGCTTTTCGTTCCCCGGGATAACCCGGGAAGAGAAAATCACAGCGTCACCCGCCATCATTTTTGCATCTGGGTGAGTGTCCGAGGCAATCCGATTCAAAGCGGCTCTGTACTCTCCCTGGCTTCCCGAACAGAGATACAACACCTTATTGCGTGGGAGAGACCGGGCCTTTGAGGGAAGGATAAAGGGAGATACTTCTGCCAAATAGCCAAGCTTTCGCGAGATCTCGTTAATCCGATGGAACCCACGCCCCAGCAGAACGACCTGTCTGTCTGCTCTCTGGGCGGCCACCGCTATGGTCTCCAGCCGCGCCAAGTTAGAAGCAAAGCAGGTTACGAAAAGACTGCCTTCCCTGTGCGAGCCTATAAGTTGGGTAAGGTTATCCCGCACTTCCGCCTCTGATCCCGAAGGCTGGTCAAAGAAAACGTTGGTGGAATCGCATACCATGGCCAACACACCTTCATCCCCCAGTCGCTTCAAAATCGCAGTGTCGATGGGCGCACCTATCAAGGGATCTGGGTCAATCTTCCAGTCTCCTGTATGAAAAACCTTGCCTGCAGGCGTGGAGATAAGCACGCCACTGGGCTCGGGGATAGAGTGGGTAAGACTGACCATTTCAATGTCAAAGTTCCCGATTTTCGCACGCTCTCCCAAAGGAATGATATGAAGGTAATCTTCCAAGTCTACTTGGTGATCTTCCATTTTGTGCTTGATCAATTCCGCCGTGAAGGGCGTCGCGTAAAGGGGACATTTCAGTCTCTTCCATAAATAGGGCAGCCCCCCTATATGGTCTTCATGACCGTGGGTCAATAGAATGCCCACAAGCTTATCTTTCCTGTTCTCAATAAATTGAATGTCAGGCATCAAGACGTCCACGCCCACACGATCATGAAAAGTGATCCCCAGGTCCACCATAAGCCATTGGTCGTTATAACCATAAAGGTTAAGATTCATACCAATCTCTC
>CAYXFG010000048.1:3570-7848 GCA_964464225.1 uncultured Holosporaceae bacterium | reverse complement strand
CCCGCGCCAAGAAAGATTTGAAGGCCGCAGAGGGTGACCAAAAAAAAGCCAAGAACCGTGCTGAGGCTGCTTCCACGGCTCAGAAAGACGCGAGAAAGGCGTACCGTAAACTTGAGGAAAAGTCCACGCCTCCCGCTAAATATAAAAAAGAACTTGAGCAGGAGCAGCAACAAGAGGCTGATAAAAAGGTAGACGAGCTGGGCCAAAAGTTTCAGAAGAAGACAGAAGCAGAAGAAGAATTTAACGAAGCCGCATCTTCCCTGGAGCAAGCCAAGAACAGGGTCCCGCCTCTGACGCCCGAGGAAATGGCGGCCGTGCAAGAGAACTTTGAACGCAAACAATATTACTATGGTCAAGCTAACAGGGACTACCAAGATGCCCAAGGGGAGGCCCAGGCTGCACAACAAATGGCAGATAGCGGATTCCAAAACAAGGGTAACTATTTGGAATACCAGCAGAGCCTTCTGGAAACTCAAGAGCAAGATTTGCAGTCACCCTATGCCGATGCCCAGAACCAACTTTTAGAGAACCAGAATTCTCTGGAACAGGCTCAGGCAACCCTGGGACAGGATCCTAACAACCCCCAAGCCCAACAAGCTGTAGCCCAACTAAAAACCCAGGTCCAAGCGGACCAGCAGATGGTGACCGCTTATAAAACCAAGCTCGAAACCATCCAGGAAAAGCAAAAACAAAACCAAGCGGACCAGGCCAAGTATAAGCAGGACCAAAAAAAATACGATACGTTGAAAGCCAAATACCTGGCGCAGCAAGAGGAAATAAAGGTCACAGAAGCGCAGGTAGACAAAGCGCTTAAGGCTTACGCGGCCCCCCAGCAAACCCTAGCCCAGAGAGCAGCCTCCTACCAGGCCCTGGTAGAGGCTAAAAAAGCCGCCCAACAGGCCAGAGACTTGCAGGAAAACCTACGCGGCCAGATGAACAAGTCCAAGGGTTTTTTGTCTGTCCCTGTTCAAAAAAGCCCTACCCCCCAGATCCAGAACCTGGATTCCCTAAATCGGCAGATCAACGCCCTCCAAGCCCAGGTGGCGGTTCTTGAGAAAAAGTTGGCCAAAGCTGTGGAAGAAAATGACGTGACACAGCAGAAAATCCTTGCCGAGAAGATAGCTGATTTGCAGGTACAAATAAGCCTGTTGAAGGCTCAGATCTTGGAAAAATACCGCAACGATCAACAATTCCTGCAGCCAGAGGTGCGTGAGGATCCTTTTGAAGGAGGTCCAGAACCTTGGCCAAGGCCACCTGAAAGCCCAACAGAGACCTCTGGGCCCGGGAAAAAGCCTTCTCCCGAGGAAAGTCGCTTGCCTTGGGATGATTTCGAGGCACAATTCACAGGGGAGCCCTCCACCTGGGAAGACGATTTTGAGGGCACCGCAGAGCCTGCGTCCCCATCTCGAACGCCAAGAGTCCCTGGAGATAAGACAGGGAGTGACAGCCTCTATGGAGAAGAAGAGGAAAGCGTACCGGATTATAGGGGCGCCAGAGAGGACGAGGGCCGCGTACCCTTCTACGGAGGGGACGGAGGGTGGGTTCCCAGCTATGGGCAAATGCCTGGGCAAGTCCCCCAGTACGGGCCCTCTGAAGGGCCTGTGCCCCTTTATGCGCAGGGCAGTGGCGGGGTGCCCTCTTACCAGGACAGGGGCGCGTCGGCCCCCGATTATGGAGGTGGCGCCGGCGGTGTGCCCAATTATGGGGCGGGGCCCGGAGGAGGGCTATCTTGGGCAGGCTCTGCTCTGGGGGCGCCTGTACCCAATTATGCGGCTGCGGAAGGGGGGTCTAGTCTGGCCCTTGTACAAGCACCCCCCGCTCTCCAGGCGCGGTTATTGGCAGCACAGCAGCAACTTCTGAAGCAGCGCATCGCGGTGCCGCGTGCTAAAAGGATTTATGATGCCTCTACCCCGGGCGGCGATTTGATGGAGGCGCAGACCCAAGTTATTCAGACGCGCTATCAGCTGGAGCGTGCAGCCATCACGCTTTCTGAGGCTAAAAAGCTCTGGGACCAGGCGGCCATAGCCCAGGCCCAAGTGGGCTATGATAAAGCTTCGATTCTCCATGCCATCGCTCTTAATAAGGCCAGCGCTGTGGGGGTCCCCACGGTGGCCAAGAATGGGTGGTGGAATGACTACGGGGTAGAGCCCTGGAAATTTACTGATGCGCAGTCTGGAGGCGTCATAAACGCGCCCCCGCTGGTGTCTCAAACCGTCAGCAATTTTATTGATAAGGGCGGCCAGGGCATCTTGTCAGACAGGCCGGAATACCAAGAATATCTGGGCCGCAGCTACGCCATTATCGAAGAAGGAAAGGGAGCGGAGATCTTTAACGGCCCCCGGCCCCCAGCTTTATTGGCCTGGTAAAATTTTTTGAGCCGGCGTTCTGCCGGCGCGCCAGGCCTGGTTCTTTAAATCTCGAAACTGAAACTTAATTTTCTTAAAGAGACGCTGTCATTCTCTAAGAGAGCTTTTACCGCTAAGTAGCCAGGGCCTTGACCGCCAGGAATAAGCCTCTGGAGCAGGTCAGCTGTAGGCATGACGCCTGAATCCAGGAAGGCGTGAATCATCTTGAAAGTCGCGCCACGCTCTTTGTTTATCTCGGGCGTATCACCGTCCTCTGGTATCGCGCCTAACGCACTAAAAAACGCACTAAAAAGAGCCTCTTGCAGATAGCCCGTTTGAGGTCTTGGATACCGGGGCTGGGGGGCATATACCACGCCGTCCAGATTTTCATAAATTCCCCCCTCTAAGTCTTCCTTTTGCTCCTCTTGTTCTTTATCTTCTAAATCGGCCTCCCGGGCAGAGCTGACAGGCCGGGCTAAGTCGGGAGAGTATTTTAAAAGAAGGGGCACAAGGTTAGAAGACCGGCGCCTGCAAGCCACCGATAGGGGGGTTTCCCCATGGTCATCTTCCAAGTCTATCCGAGCACCTGCCTCTAGCAAGTACTGGGCGGCTAAAGCCAGACGGCACTGCTCTGTGGGCAAGTCTGAGTGCAAATCGTGTTTCTCCAACATTCGTTGTGAAGCGGTTTTATTGCAGTTTCTACCACAGCCGTTTTTGCAGGATGCATAACCAATCCTCAAAAGAGGAGTCATACCCTGATCGTCCCCCACGTTGGGGTCAACCCCTTCCTTCAAGAGATCTCTTAGGAGGGCCACTGGACGGTCTATGTTCGTCCTTATTATACTTATGCACAGCTTCACCAGAGGGGTGTTGCCGTCAACGCCTTGGCTCAGCTGTCGGGCACTGAGATTTTGTAGAGCGTCCGCTGCTTCGCCGAAATTATAATTCTGCATATGCACAAAAGCTTCACGCATCTTCTGATCTGCCTCGTCATCGGTGACAGAAAAACAAACGCCACAAAGTAAAAACAAAAACAGAGAAAGTATTTTCAAAGCCCGTTCCTTTCGAGTATTGGAAAAATATAGAAAGACTATATAGTTTTATATATATAAGTGCTAAAACACAGAAAAACAAGAAGGCCTCTTGCAGGAAAGGTTTTGGAAAAAGGCAAGAGGCGTCAAAAATTAAGCCCATAACAAAGGTGTTCTAGACTTAAAAGTCCAGAGTGTCCAGCTTCTTAAAAGAATAAAATTCTAAAACTTGCTGTTTGAGAAAAATGAAATCTTGAGAACCCGTTGCCTCCTGTGGCCGAAGATTTGGGCAACTCCGAAGATAGAGACTGAGAGCGGCTTTCAAAGAGCACCCAGATACCAGCTTGACACGTTCTGTAAAAATCGGTTTAGCTAGTATTAAGCATCAAATCAAAAAAGTGTCTCTGGATGTTTTTTATTAAGCCCCTTAGGAAGCTGTTCAGTTTTTTGAACACGGGTTGCTATTGCCAGCATCAGTATGAAAAGATCACAAGGATGTGCAAAGGCTTTTGCCAAATAGCCTTTGTAACCATCTCTGCATGCCAGACAACTTTAGCTGCCCCTAATTCAGAAATTTTTTTCAACAAGCAAGTTCTTGAAGATCTTCATAAACGGGGAAGAGGGTTTTTACGCCCCGCCCTCATGACTCCAGACCCTTCCTTTCAAACGCAGCTTAATACCATGACTCAACAATTAAACACAGCCAACACCAGCGTCACGTCTTTGACGGGACAGCTTTCTACTGCTGATAACAGCATCACAGCACTGACGACTCAGTTGACAGCGGCCAATGGCGATAAAGCCTCTTTGACGTCTCAACTGGCAGGGGTCAACGCCAATTTGTCCACCTCACAAGCACAGGTTACTAGCCTGACCAGTCAATTGGTCACGGCTAATGCCAG
>CAYXFG010000048.1:0-3470 GCA_964464225.1 uncultured Holosporaceae bacterium | reverse complement strand
CCTCACAAGCACAGGTTACTAGCCTGACCAGTCAATTGGTCACGGCTAATGCCAGCGCCACGTCTTTGACGGGACAGCTTTCTACTGCTAATGACAACATCACAGCACTGACCACTCAGTTGACAGCGGCCAATGGCGATAAAGCCTCTTTGACATCTCAGTTGGCAGGGGTCAACGCCAATCTGTCCGCCTCACAAGCACAGGTTACTAGCCTGACCAGTCAATTGGTCACGGCTAATGCCAGCGCCACGTCTTTGACGGGACAGCTTTCTACTGCTAATGACAACATCACAGCACTGACCACTCAGTTGACAGCGGCCAATGGCGATAAAGCCTCTTTGACATCTCAGTTGGCAGGGGTCAACGCCAATCTGTCCGCCTCGCAAGCACAGGTCACCAGCCTAACCGGTCAATTGGCCACGGCCAATGCCAGTGTCACGTCTTTGACAGGGCAGCTTTCTACTGCTAACTCCGTCAACACTTCTTTGAATTCCATCATATCCTCAGCTTTGACGGGCGTTGACGATGGGAAAAGATACAACAGGCTCACGGCAGCCCTACTCGCCACACAGGTTCCTTCCACTTTGTCCGATGCAATCTCCAGCCTGCAAACAGGAACACTGTCTCACATAAAGCACCCCGCCAACAGCAGCATAGCTGCCACCAGCGTGTATCAAAGCATAGATTTTTTATTAGATAGCTTGCTCGTCAAAAGAAGCACCTCTGTGAACGTAAGCGCCACCTTTGTATTTTCTGCATCCTTATATAACGCTTATATTGCTAACCCCAATCTTCAAACCCTTACAGCCCTTATACAGGGTTGCACTCTTTCCGCAGTCTTATGAAAAAAAGAAGATCCGTTTGAAAGCCATTTTTATAGTGATTCTACTTCTCGGAAGCGCATTACCTGTTGTACCCAGCTCGGACACGTCTTCTACCGAGAACGGTCTTTCTGACGATCTTGATTTCAACGTCATGATTGAAGGTGGCGCAGCCTTTTCATCCTATCGATATAAAACCACTTGGAACGTGGGTTTTATCAAATCCGACACTTCTTTTGGAGATCAACAGGGAGTATTTGGCATTAGATTGGGCCTTGAGCAGCGCGTCGATGATGATTGGTTCCTGGGTGCGACCCTGGGGGCGCGCTACCTTCCTGGAAAAAATAAGAATTATGAATTGAGCTTTTCCGATACGTCTATATATTATAAAACCTATCACCTTTATACGCTGGAAGCGTCTCTGATACTAGGGCGCTACATGGGAGACAACCAACGTTTCTATGGAAAGGTGGGGCCTATCTTAGGCAAAATAAAAACTTCCCTATCGTATTGGGGAGCCACGGCTCAAAAGAAAAAATACGACCCAGGACTTTCCCTGGGCCTAGGGTACGACTTTTCCGTCAATGAGAGGTATGCCCTGGGGGGCTTGCTGGAATATGATTTTTATAAAAAAATAAAAGGGAGCTTGGTTCTCAACAATCAAGAGGAAGCTTTCTATAGCCTCAACCCTTCTCTTCTAAATGTCTTGTTCGTGGTTTCTGTTAAGACCTAGAGTGGCTGCGGAAGAGCAGAAGGCAGACAAAATCTTCCCATCGGGGCTGAGTTGGGAGCAGCTCTTCTGAGAGGCCAGAAAAGTCGCCACACGAGCTGCGACAGTATGTGAGATCCCCAGGCGGTGGCGGCAGGCCCTGCACGAGGGGAATTGATCTTCGTAAAACTGAGGCCTTGAGTGGATCGCAAGGATAGCCCTGGAGACAATATGAAGCGTAGAGGTTTTAATAAGTTTAGGATGCGGGATCGCTGTTTTAGATTAAGCTTCTCCGTTCCCTTTTTGATTCTTAAAGCTTGCTTTTTTATGGCACCTTTAAATGCAGCCTGCCAGGAGGTGGGCCGTGAGATGGTTTCTGCCAACTTGAGAGATAAGTTCTTTCAGGCCACCGGCGGCGCAACCCCTTTGCTGAGAAACTTCTTAGACGCCTTGGAGATACCCTGTGGCCCTGCAGAATCTCCCTCTCAAATTCTTGAGAAAATTGAGTCTGCCCGGGGCAAGAGTGACAGGCCTCTGGATCGCCCCGAGATGGTCTTGAATGCCGCCTTGCGCCTGAGAACAGAGCACATTATTGAGGCGGCTGAGAAGCTTCTCGACGTCCACTGTCCGGTTGTGCCTGCCTACCATTCGTGGGAAGGGGTGTTGTATTTGGGGTCCTCTTTTTCTGGATTGGTGAACCGCCTTCAATTCTACAACAAGTTGGTGGAACAGGGACACGTTCCCGGTAATCTCAAGATGTACGTTCTGACCGGCGACCGTAAGGCCTCTGCTGAGCTCTTTGGTGAATCCCCGCAGGCTTTCTTGGAATTTGCCAGGCAATACAGCGGCAGCCCCAGCCTGCCTCTGGAGAGTCTGGGTAAGCTGCCAGAAACAGAGCTTGACATGATCAAATTCGTATTCAAATATATCCCGCCGAAATCAGCCTCTGTCACGTACATTTACAGCCAGACAGACCCTTCTCACAAGCGGGCCACCACGGACTCCACCATGATCACCTTCTTAAAAGAGATTCCAAGCGGCGGGCGTTTTTTGGCCGTGTCTAACCAGCCCTACGTGGATTACCAACAGTCCGTCCTCGAGCTGCGCATTGCCAAACAGCACCGCAGCGACGTGAGGGTGTCCACCGTGGGTGATACGGGGGAGCTGGTTCAAGAAAGAAAAGACGCCGATAACTATGGAGCGGTTATGCTGGATACAGTGGCCAAAACCCTTAAGAATGTGATAGAGCTCCGGAATCTAGAGACAGCTTAAGCAAGCCCCCGGCTACCTGTGCCATTGAGAAAAGTCTCCAACACCCACGGGTTGTATGAGGGCGCTGGGGTATCTCAAAATGATGAAGTCGAGCCGCCAATCTCCAGGCCCTGTTACGCATTGCTTAACAGTCTGAATGCAGAAGCCTTTCAAAGGCTGCAGAGCAGGGGCCGGGCTTTGACTAGATCTTAAGAGCCTTTAGTTAAGATAGGGAGACCGTGGGGAAACGCCGCGTCATAAAGGGTATTTGATCAACTGCGGTAGCGCTCGGCTTAAAGTGACATCAGGGAAAGCGTCACTCCTTCCAAGGATGATTCTGTCGGGGTGCAGACGTCTGCCTGCGTAATCGAAAGGTCCCGGTCTGTCAATCAAAAAAAGGGGCGCAGGGACCCTGTTTTTCGGCGCTGTGGGGTCGAGAGTGGGCATCCCTGGCATGGTCGATCTGGGCTGCGGGGCTAAAGAACGCCGCCAAAGGGCATACCTTAAGGGGGCCGCCTCTCTCGCGCCAGTAAGCGGGCCACGCCCCCAGCTGGTCTTGGGACAGCTCAACTTCCAGGGAGAAAGGGTCCGCTCCTTGTTTTTTCAATGCAGAGAAGATGGCATCTACAAAAGTAAAGGGGCTGAAGTAGCTAAGGGTTAATGATGAGAGGATTTGTACCAGGATTTAA
>CAYXFG010000047.1:0-7880 GCA_964464225.1 uncultured Holosporaceae bacterium | reverse complement strand
TCTGGAAAAACTTGTTTCCACTGGCGTCATCGAAGTCGCACCTCTTGCGTTCATGAGGGGGCGCACGCTGGCCCATTCTTACATCATTCTGGATGAGGCGCAAAACACTAGCCCCCTGCAAATGAAGATGTTCTTAACGCGGCTGGGTGAGGGGTCACGGATGGTCATTACAGGGGATATGACGCAGGTAGACTTACCTGCCCATCAGCAGTCTGGCCTGGTGGATGCCCTCCACAGGTTTGAACGCCTTCCCGCCATAGGTTTCATGCACTTCAGCGCAAAGGACGTGGTGCGGCACCCCCTGGTAACCCATCTCATTGATGCTTATGGGGCCTGAGAGCTTTTCTTTGGCATCCCCCCTCATGCCCCCCTCAACTAACCCCTCTTGGGTGCAGTCCTCCGTGCAGGATAGCGCCTGGGACCAGGTCTCCCCTTCGACTTATCAGGCTCTCTATAAGGTTCTTGGCCACGCCTTGCAAGGCTTCTCCTATCCCCTGGCGCGGGTAGAGCTCTCCGTGGTGTTTACCAATAACAGCCAAATACAGATCCTAAACCGGGACTATCGGGGACAAGACAAGCCCACCAACGTGCTTTCCTTTCCCCAGGAGGAACTGAAGAAAGGAACATATTGTCCTGGTACGGAAACTGTGCTATTGGGGGATATCGTTTTTGCCTACGAAAAAATCCGAGAAGAATCGGCGGTTGAGCGTATAACTTTTGAACACCACCTTTGTCATCTGGGCCTGCATGGGCTCTTACACCTTCTTGGGTTTAATCACGAAACTTCTTCACAGGCGTGGGAAATGGAATCTATTGAAATAAAAATCTTAGGCGAGAATGGAATAGACAGCCCTTACGCCTCTCGAGAAGCAGGAAACCCCTCATGAAATGGCGGCCTATCTTTAGAAAACTATTTTTTCCCTCCCCTGAGGCTCCCTTAGAGAAGGAAGAAGAGACTATTGCCCTGCCGCAAGAACGGGCCATGCGCTCCATATACAGACTGTTAGACCTTCCTGTTAAAGAGATCATGACCCAACGGGCTGACATCAAATGGATCGACCTTAACAAGCCCTTCGCCAAGACACTCTCTGAAATAGCAAAAGCTCCCCATCGCTATTATCCCGCCTCCCATGGGGACTTGGATAAGATACAAGGGAGGCTTGATGTCGTAAAGCACTTGACCTTGTTAGAAAAAGGCTCTCTGCCTGACCTTTCCAAGGCTTTGTCCCCCCTTCTTTCTGTGGCCCCCACCCTTCCTTGCCACGACTTATTGGTAAAAATGAAGGATTCTAAAATAGACATGGCCCTGGTGGTGGACGAGTTTGGGGGCATCGACGGTCTGGTCACCGCGGGAGATCTTAACTTCAAGATTATTGCTGAGATGGATATGGAAAGCCAGCCGGGCAAAAAATACAGGATTCTGAAGGACCACAGCATCGTCGTGGATGGGCGCCTGGAAATGGATGATTTTGAAGCCAAATTCGGCAAAATCCTGAATGCAAAAGATAAGGATCATAACCCAGAGACCATTGGCGGACTGGTTCTTTCCATCGCGGGCCACGTGCCTACCCGGGGTGAAATCATTACCCATGAATCTGGTGTACAATTCGAAGTCCTGCAAAGCAATGCAAGGCGAGTTAGAAAAATGCGGATCAGTCACATCGATCGACTTTCACCTTAAATTATCGCCTCCGACCCACTTTACAAAAAAGCGGGATAACCTATAATCTTTCTTGAAAGCGCTCTTAGCTCAGTTGGATAGAGCATCGGCCTTCTAAGCCGAGGGTCGGAGGTTCGAGTCCTCCAGGGCGCGCCAGAAGAAGGGGCTTTACGGCAGGCAAGGATTTTCTCTTTGCCATACCTGTGGGTTGTCTGGGCCCATGTGGCCCGCCGGCCTCCTGCTTTCTATGAATGCAAAGCCAGCAAGTTGCTGCTATGCCTTATTCCTGAAGCTCCCGTACCATCGGCGCTGGCTGAAGACGTGTTGCGCCCGAAGAGCTCATGAACGATCTCCAGGGTCTTGCCCACATCATCTCCGTATCCCTTATTTGCCTTAAATTCTTCCACCTGAGCCTTAAACTGGGGAGAATAATAGACATCAAGATTTTCCAATATTCTGCTCTTGAGGCCTACCATGCGGGCTGACACAGACTCAACTCCTCCCAGAGTATGCATAAACTCATCAAAAAACACATATATCCGTGCTCGCATGAGAAGCTCAGGTGGTGGCATTAGATCATGAAAAAACCACAGGATTTGCACATGCTCTGCATCGCTATCCTCTTCCCTCTTCAAGAGAGGAGGAAGAGAGGTCGAGAAGGTCTCCCATACATAGCTCTGAAAAGTGGGCAAAATGCGTAGGACCTCAAGTAGAAGGGGCAGCTTCATGTCGCTGGGAACCGTAGACCTCAAGTACATACTATAGTCTTCATAAGAGTCCGCCTTAGATTCTGCCAGTTTGGTCATAATCTGGACTGTACGCCCGGCCTCACTGTCCCGAACATGGCTATATCGCAACACGTCTTCCAAGAACAAGACGGTATTCTTTTTCGCTCTGGATTCCACACAGGCTGTTAGGAATTTGCTGTAGGAGCTAAGAACAGTTCCCTTGTCACACCCATCCTCTGCCAGAAGAAGAATGTTCCTTAACAAAGTTAGAGAATAGCGAAGCTTGTTCTCAGGCAGCTGGAAAACAAGTCGGATGGCCAGAGCCCGCACTGGCTGGCTGCGTGTCTCAAAGATCCTCTGAACCTCGTCATCGATCTGCAACAGTTGGTTCTCCTCTAGCTGGAAGCTCAAAGCTTTCAAGCTATTTTCCACAACTAGCTCCTCGGTAGCGGCTAAAGTGGCCGTCTCACAAGTTTGACGCAAAAGCTGCAGGGCACCTGAATCTGGAATCACCAGGGCCCTTGTATCCGCTTCACGAATGTTGACCGGTTTATTTGCCTTAAACACTCTCATAAGCTTAGTTGCTGACATGCGAGCTGTGCCCGTCAGTGTCTGTTGATTAATCGAGGTATCTGCCAAGCTGGAGGATACAGTCTGAAGGGCAAGAGCGGGAGCAGGAGCAGAAGGTTTTTGCTTTTGTCGCAAATTCTCCAAATAAGAATTCCTCCGGCTCTCATCCTCTAGAAAATAACCGCTTTTCATTATGTTTAAAAGGCTGAGGTTACTCTGGCCGCAGCCTTGAGAATTTCCTTCGGGAGCCCCCTGGGCGGTTAGAAACAGGGCCAAAAGCAAAAGTGGAAAAAGGTTTTTTTTAAAAAAAATCATCAAGTATTCCCTCGAAATATTTATCACATTCATTAGAAATATAATGACACAGCCTGACAATTTCAATGCTTCTATTCTTTTTTATTCCACAGGTGGCGCTCTTGACTGAATCCCATCAACGAAGGTAGGGTTGATCTTGGAATCTCTTCTCTTGTTTCCAAGGCCTCCCGGAGCTTCAGAAAATCCTGGTATAAGGATTTCTAAAAAGACTCTTGACAGGATCTAAAGATGTTCTATAGAATGAGCGACACTCTATCCTTAGTTTTGTAGGAATTCCGATGGCGAAAGCGAAAACAGTTTTAATCAAGTTGCAGAGCACAGCTGGCACAGGCACTTTTTATTTGAAGAAGCGGAACCCCCGTTCTTCTTCCGAAAAGTTAGAGCTTAACAAGTATGACCCGAAGATAAGAAAACACGTGGTCTTTAAAGAAACAAAAGTAAAATAAACACCCTTTTAGAATACTCTCATCAGAAAAATAACAGATCAACTTCGTATACAGGGAAGCTATAGTGTCGGATTTTAAGAGCCTAGGCCTCAGCGCGCCTTTAGGGGCGTTGCTTGCAGAGAAAGGATATTCCTCTCCCACCGAGATCCAAGAGAAAGCCATCCCCCTGATCTTGGAAGGGCGGGATATTTTGGCCTGCGCCCCCACGGGCACGGGAAAGACGGCTGCCTTCAGCCTGCCTATGATCGAGATTCTGGGGCAGTCCAAAGGCAAAGCCCGGGTCCCCCGCTCCCTCATCATTACCCCCACCCGCGAGTTGGCAGCTCAGGTCTCGGACAACTTCCAGACCTATGCTGTGCACAATAAACTTCAGGTTGTGGTGCTCATTGGAGGAGAGTCCATTGTGCGCCAAAAAGCTCTCTTAAACAAAGGAGTGGACGTTCTTATTGCCACCCCCGGTCGCTTTCTCGATCTTTAACAAAACCGGCAGAATCAGCCCCCGGGGATTAAAAAGGTGGTTTTGGATGAGTGCGACCGCATGATGGATATGGGCTTCATGCCCAGCATAAAAAAGATCATGGCTATCTTGCCCGCGCAAAAGCAGACCATCCTCCTGTCTGCCACCATGGCGCCCGAAATTAAGACCATCGCCCGTGAGTTCCTTGTGAATCCCGCAGAAATCACGGTCAGCCGCTTGGAATCCTCGCCCAAACTTATCGATCAAAAAGCCGTCGCCGTGGTACGCCAAAAGCCTGAGAAGATGCTGGATGCTAAGATGAGGGTTCTTTTACCCCTCTTAAAGCAACAAAACATAGAGTCTAGCATTATCTTTTGCAACCGCAAGGTGGATGTGGACCGGGTGTATGCTCTCCTAAAGAAAAAGGGCCACACGGCGGCCGCCATTCACGGTGATTATTCGCAAGACCAGCGGCACAAAGCCATCGCTCGACTTAAATCAGGGGCGGTGTCTCATCTGGTGGCCAGCGACGTCGCCGCCCGGGGGATTGACATTGCAGACCTTTCCTACGTCATTAACTTTGACGTGCCTCTTCACATCGAGGACTATGTCCACCGCATTGGCCGCACAGGGCGCGCTGGTTCCAAAGGGCATTCTTTTACGCTGGTCGCTAAAGAAGAAAGAGACCAGCTGGCCCTTATTGAAAAGTACATAAAAGCCCCCATACCTTTCTTTGTCTTGGATGGCGTACCCGCCCCTGCAGAAAAAGCCCCTGAGCCGGAGAGGCCAGCCTCCGCCAAGAACCACCTCCCCCGGGAGAAACGCCGGGACCCAAGCCGAAGGCCTGCCCCTAAGAGGGAAGAGAGTTTGGAACATTCCCCTGCCCCAACGAAAACCCCAGAAGCGGCGCCCCAAGATAGCTCTGCGCCCTCTTCGTCTTTTGGAGAAAACGTGCCGGCCTTCCTTCTCAAAAAGACCTCGAAGCCCTAAAACTGGTTGACTTTGTCTACGCTTTGCGGCACAATCCCAGCCAACCCTCAGTAAATCGGAGTTTATTAAAGTGAAAAGAACCTATCAGCCCAGCAAGTTAGTGCGCAAACGACGCCACGGATTCAGGGCACGCATGGCCACAACGGGCGGACGACGTGTGCTGAATAATCGGCGCTCCCAGGGCAGAGCCAAGCTTTCTGCATAGACCGCGTGTCGCGCAGCCTCGGGCTGCCTCACTTGATCTAGGGCCTCTTTGTTTTCACGCGCCCTGCCTTTGGTTCTTTACCCTTTGTTGTAACCCTTCATGACCCTTGAAAGACTAAAAAAGAGACGGTGCTTTTTGGAAGCCAACCGCAGTGGCGTGCGGGTCCCTCGCCCGTGTTTCGTCTTGCAGGGCGTTCTACCCACCGCTCCTTCTGTGCGGCCTGCCCGGGTGGGCTTCACTGTGACAAAAAAATTGGGTTCGGCCGTGGTGCGCAATCGCATCCGTCGGCGTTTTAAGGCAGCTCTCCAGATCCTGGATAAAATGCAAGCTGAAAACCTGGACGTCTCCGCGCCTCCTCTTTTCAGAGAGGGAGGCTCGTATGTCTTAATCGCGCGCCCTGGCTCGGAATCCTTCAAATTCCACAAGCTGATTCAAGAGCTCCAGCTGGCTCTGCTGCGGGCGAATGGAATCCTACCTGCCAAACCGGCCAGGGCTCATGAAGCTTGATTCTCTGTCAAAAGCGTGCGCCCTGAGCAAGACAGCGTTCGCCAGGTTATGTGTGTTTTTAATTGTGCTTTACAGGTTTCTTTTAAAACCTCTTGTTTTTGAGAGCTGCCGTTTTCACCCAAGCTGCTCTTGTTATATGCAGGAAGCCCTGGAAATGCATGGCCTACCAGGCCTATGGTTAGGCCTTAAACGCTTGGCTCGCTGTCATCCGTGGCACAAGCTTTCTTCCACTTCACCTTACTTTGAGGATCCTGTTCCTCCAGCCCCGCTTTGAAAGGACAACGCTCATGAACGAACAACGCAACTATGTGGCCGCTATTGCTGCTATTTCTTTGATCTTTCTAGGCTTCTATTTTTTCTATGAGAAACCTCGCAGTGAAAGAGCTGCCGCTGAGGTCTCTTCTAAAGCCATGGCTGCTCCCCCTGCAAGTGCGCAAGCCCTCGTTCCAGAAGCGGTCTCCCCGCTTCCCCCGCAGCCTTTAAGCTTGCCCCAGGTCCTGGAGGCCAGCCCCAGGGTGGCCATTGCCTCACCAGATTTAACGGGCAGTCTCAACTTGAGAGGCGCACGCCTGGATTATGCATGCTTGCTGCGTTACAAAGAAACTTTGGCCAAGGACAGCCCCCCCGTGGGCCTCTTACAGCCTCAGGGCGCGCCCCGGTCGTACTATATGGAGTCCGGATGGATCAGCACAAATAAAGCGCTTGACCTTCCAGGGCCCTCCACGGTGTGGAGCCTCAGCTCGGGCACTCGGCTTGAACCAGGCCAGCCCCTTACTTTGAAATGGGCAAGCGCCCAGGGGCTTGTTTTCGAGAAAACATTCTCCGTGGATGAGCGTTACATGTTCACGGTTACAGAGCGTATCTACAACAATTCCACCACACCCCTTACGCTGAATGAATATGCTCTCATTGCACGGCATAACCCGGACGCCGAGACCAGCGCCTACACTCTCCACGAGGGAGGCATAGGCTACTTGGAAGGTAAAATCCGGGAAGAGAAATTTAAGGATATAACAGCAGATTCTGACTTCAAGTACACATCCACAGGAGGGTGGCTGGGGTTCACTGACAAGTATTGGTTAACAGCGCTGATTCCTTCTCATGCCCAATCCATAACGGCCACTTTTAGGACCCTTCCCGGCCAGGCCCATCGCTTCCAAGCGGACTTTGTGTCACCGGCCCTTACGGTGCAGCCCGGCACCATGAGCCAGACCTCTTTCTCTTTCTTTGCGGGGGCAAAATCTATCTTCATTCTTGATGACTATGAGAAAAGCAGGAACATCCCCCACTTTGATTTGGCGGTGGATTTCGGGTGGTTCTACGTCATTACCAAGCCTTTGTTCTATCTACTGATCTGGCTGTACGGCATCTTGGGGAATTATGGCCTTGCAATCATCGCCATCACCATCATGATTCGTGTGGCCCTTTTCCCTTTGGCCAACAAATCTTTCAAGGCCATGAACCGCATGAAGGCTCTGCAGCCAGAAATGGACAAGCTGAAAGAAAAGTATCAGGGCGACAAAATGAAGCTTAATCAAGAGATGATGGCGTTTTACAAGAAGAACAAGGTAAACCCTGCGTCTGGATGCCTTCCCATGCTGATGCAGGCTCCCATTTTCTTTGCCATCTACAAGGTATTCATGATCAGCATTGAGATGCGGCATGCCCCCTTTTATGGCTGGATTCAGGATCTTTCTGCCCCCGATCCCACCACTGTTTTTAACCTTTTTGGCCTCATACCCTGGGCGCCCCCCTCCATGTTGATGATCGGTGCTCTCCCGTTGCTCATGGGGGTAACCATGTATATTCAGCAGAAGATTGGGCCTCAGCCCATGGACCCCATGCAGGCTAAAATGTTCGTGATTCTGCCCGTGGTCTTTACTTACATGATGTCTCAATTACCCTCTGCGGTTGTGTTGTATTGGACCTGTACCAATGTCTTATCTATCCTTCAGCAGATCCTCATGACCCGTCTTCCCACCCAAAAGGGCAAGCAGACCCT
>CAYXFG010000046.1:0-7908 GCA_964464225.1 uncultured Holosporaceae bacterium | reverse complement strand
CTGATCAGGTTTCTTGATAGTGAGCTCGAACAAAGCGCCACTTTAGAAGATGTTTTTTCAAAAAGCCAAAAGATAATTGGGAACCAGGGGAGTGCTGTTCCTCTTCTTTCTGCCCTTAGGGAATTAATGGATGAACTGGGGAACCCCGAGTCTTTAAGGTCCTATGTGGCAGCCCTTAAAATGGCGCTGGGACAAGACATCACACCTGACAAGTTGGCAAGCCTACGGCGTCAGATGGGGCGCCCTTTAGGGGAAGGCGTTCCCCTGGTGGCTAAGGCCATGGGAGGGACAATTTCCCAGATCAATCAAGCCCAAGAGGTGTGCAGAAAAACTTTCGTAGAAACCAGTACAGCGCTTCAGAATATCACAGGGGCGACGCAGAACGCAGTTGGCTGGCTTGAAGAAAATCTTCCACAGGTAGCGCCTCTTCCCTTGGCCAATGAATTCAGTATTCTTATCAAAAAAACGGGCGCAAATTCTGAACAAACTCTTTCCCTGATCATCGATCAATGGACCCGATTTTTGGGCGCACCTTTTTCCCTGGAGACCCTGCGCGAACTGCGGGCCAATCTGGGCATAGAAGAAAATCTCCTATCCAAGATCAAGACTCTTAAACATAAAATGGGCCAAAACCCTGTGGCAGTTTTGAATGCCTTGGTAGAGCTGGTGTTTGTCGATTCAGCAGAGAAAGTAGATTTAGAATCTCGCATCAACCAACTGATCGAAACAGAAAAGCTTTTCATGGATTTCCTAGGGGGAGAGGGGCTTCTTGCCGAGAGGCTGGAGGGAGTGCGCGCTAGGATGCAAACAGAGCAGCCCCTGCAAGATTTCTTTTCGGATTTCTTGAACAAACTAGCTGCTTTCCCAGAAAATCTAGATTCTTATCCTGAGATATTTGTGAAGCCCCTTAAGGATTTTCAACCCATCACTTTTTCCAACGTCATTAATCTTTTGAAATCAATTTTAGGTCATCCCAATAAAGCCGACCAGCCTGCTTCGGCTTATCCCTCCATTGATGATTATGAGGGAAGCATCCTCGATCTTCTTTTGCAGTTGCAGACCATGATCAGCCCCCGAGCACACGCTGAACCCATCACTTTTTTTAGGACCATTTTCTTTGTTAATGAAATGGTGAAGAAAGAAAAATGGATGGGTGATGGATCCCAAGACCTTAGCCTGTTTGATGCCATAATGCTGCTCAAGGAGGTGGGGGGTGTCGTGATGGGACCCAAGTTGGTCCAGTCTTTTTCACATCTTGGATCGACTGCCCAACCCTTGGATGAAAGCCTTTCTCAGATGAGGGGCAGCTTTTGCGGTATTGATCCACAAACAGGAGAGCAGAGTACTCTCTTGGAATCCATGTCCACCATCGACACTTACTTTCCCGGCCCACAGCCCTTGGAAACCAGGATTAAACAGGCGACCTTAGAACTGGGTGGCACCAATCTTTCGGCTGGCCTGGAAGAGCTGAAAAAAATGGTGCCTGGAGACAAGCCTGTACTCGACCAATTGCAGGAACACGTTACAAGCATGAACGCCTTCTTTTCTACGGTTGGTCTTGGGGTGCCCCCTTGTAAGACTTTGGCAGACGTGAACCAACGCATGGAACAGTTTAAGAATAAAAACAAAAAGGGAGTCTTCTCATGAAAATTATTTTCTTATTGTGCTTTCTGACCTGCCTTGGGGTTATTCACAAGTTCTATGGGGGGCCCTCTTTGCCCACCGAGAAGAAAGAGCCTAAAGAGCCCAGTGCTAAAAGACCAGCCTTTGAGTCTCCTTTTTCAGGCTTAAGACTGGGTGTGAAAGGCGGCCTTATCCACTCTGAAGGCAACCTGGTGGGCAGCGTAAATGGCGCCTATTATGACCGCAATAAGCTTTCAGGCTGGACAGCCGGCGTCGGCCCCACTTTGGATTTTGGGTACTTGGCTAGGAACCATTTTTACTGGGGGGCAGAAGCTGAATATGCCACGGGGATGGGCACCCAAGTAACGGTAAATAGCGAGACGGATTTTAACGCCCGTGACTACCGTCTTCAAGAGAAGTATGCGGCCAGCGGGAGTCTTAAGATGGGATATGATGTGGGCGACCTGCTTTACTTTGTGAAGGCGGGTCTAGCCCGCTCCAAATGGGACATGACGGCCCGCTATGAGAACGGAGACTACGTCAAAAACACGAGCTCTCTGTGGGGAGGGCTGGTAGGGGTAGGCTTTGAGCACGCGATTTCCGAAAAGATGGCTCTTGGCTTTAATGTGGATTATCAATTCTACAACTCCTTTAAATTTCAAAACTCCGCTAGAACCCACATGTGGAAGCAGACGCCCAACACCACTGACCTCATGCTCACTTTGAAATACAAACTGGCCTAGAGAGCCTGGGCTTCTGGAGCCAAGCCCAAAAGGCCTAGGCTACTTAACCTTTGCTGTGTTAAAGTTGAGACGGTATTATGCAGGGGAGCAGGTCCCGCGCCCTCAGGGCCTCCGCCAGATTTTCTCCCCAGACGTTGTTTCAGATCATGCTAAGATTTTTTCTGCTATTCATTCTGTGCTTTACGACGGCCAAGGCTGTCATTGTGGATATTCAGCCTTACGCGTTTGCCTGTCCTGCCCCGCGGGCGAAGGGGCCCAGTTTTGGGCAGCGTGTCCTGGTGTTCGATCCCCTGTCCCAAAGGCTTATACGGCTGATATATGTGGATGAAAACAGCCTTCCTTTGCGCCTGAACGAAGGCGTCGTTGTGCACAAGGGGCAGCAGCCAAGGACTGGCAAGCTGCCAGCTCCGCAAGCGGCTGTTTCTTTTTCATGCGAAAAAATAAAAGCTGTCCTCGAAAGCAAAAGGGGTAAGAGGTCCCAGGAGGACCTGCAGGTCAAGTGGGTGTCCAGCCCTTCCATGGCCAGACCCTGTAAGTTGGGGCAAATTGCACCCACCCAAAATTTGAATTCAAAAGAATTGGGAGAGATTGGCGAAAGGTTGACAGAGCTTAGCTTTCTGTCTTTTGGATGTGAAAAGCTGGATTCTAAATACGAGCATAATCATGGCCTTGATGGGGCCTACGTGTGCGACAAAGAAAGCCTCTTTGTGACCGAGTCCAAATTCCGCCCAGGGGAATCCAAATCTGCCGCAAAGTACATGAAGGAGTCGCTCTCGGAAGGCAAGCTGCGCGAGCTCTATGAGCGTATGAAGAAGAAAGGCTTGTGCCCTCGATTGACCGCTCTCATCAAAGCCAAGCTTGAGGGCCGGGGAGATTTTTATAGGGTGGTCCAACGGGTACGGAAAACGGGAGCTGTGGATAGCCTGGTTCGACCCATTTCTATCCGAGCCTGGCATGCATCGGCTGTGGCTCCTACTCAGGGGCTTTCCTATGAAGAAAAGTTAAGAATGCTGGAAGAATTCATGGACAGCCTATTTTCCTCTGAGGAAAAAAGAAAGGCCCGCCAAAGACTGGCTAGAATGTGATTGCGTGTCCCAGAGCAGATGCCTTATACTGGAAAAAACCCAGAAGGTGTAGGCATGAAACTGTTCGTTTTCTTAGCGCGCTCGGCCCTTTTTCTTGCCATTTGCTTGGGCGGCTGTAAGCACAAGGTGCAGCCCCCTGTTGCGCCCGCCTACCTCCCAAAGCAATTCCCCCTTAATGTAAAAAACATAACTATTATAGACGAGACTTCCTTCAAAGCCACCAACGATTCCAACGCCTTGTTTCCTCAAACCCTGTCCTCCCAGCTTCAGGCTTGGGCGCGCTCAGCGTTTGTGGGCAAAGGTAGCACAGGCAGTGCGCTTGTGCGTATTCTGGATGGCCGCATCACCATGGAGACGCCGGCTCACGACAAGAACAAGAGGGACATGCAGGCTAACGTTATTGTAAGCCTTGAATTCGTGGGCCCTTCTGCCTCTTCTCAAGCTAAAATAACCGTGCGTTCGACCTGTCAGAGAGAATTCACGATTTTAGGTTGGTCGGCTGAACGCCAGGAGAGTTTGTACAAGGAGGTGTGGCAACAACTGGCCATAGACCTTGATCAGGAATTTTCCCAACAACTGGGGAATTTGGGCCCCGTGGCTACCCTCATAGGAAAAGAGGGTTAAGTGAAACAAACGGAGGAGGATCCTTATTTCCTAAGCCAAGAGCCGGAAGAAAAGGAGGCTGATAAAGAGGAAGGCAGTCCCACCGCCGATTTATCGGGCTATATTAAAAAAGTACAAAAATTCCCTTTTTTGACCCCTGAGGAGGAAATAGTTCTAGCGAACCGCTGGATTAAGGATCAGGATAAGAGAGCTGCCCATAAACTTATCACAAGCCATCTGCGGCTGGTGGTAAAGATCGCCTTCGGTTTCAGAGGCTACGGCTTGCCCATGGGAGATCTAATCGCCGAGGGCAACGTGGGCATTCTCCAGGCCCTTAAAAAGTTTGATCCTGAAAAGGGTTTCAGATTTTCCACCTATGCCATGTGGTGGATCAAGGCAGCCATGCAGGAGTATGTTCTGGAATCTTGGTCTTTGGTAAAAATCGGCTCTTCATCTGCCCAGAAAAAGCTGTTCTTCAATCTCAGAAAAATCAAATCCATGCTGCAAAACATGGGAGGAGAGACCCGATCTCTTTCCGAGATCGATGTCAAAAAAATTGCCACCGACTTGGATGTTAGAGAGTCTGATGTAAAGCACATGGAAGAGCGTCTGCTACTTTCTGATCTTTCGCTTAACGCTCCTCTAGGGCGAGAAGGGGGGACCGCAGAATGGCAGGACTTTTTGGAATCCTCTTCCACCTCCCATGAAGAGCAGTACATCGATGAGGATCATGACAAAATGATGCAAGCGCTGCTTCAGGAATGCCTTGAAGGCATGCCCGAACGGGAGGCTTATATCCTTCGGCTAAGAAGGTTGACAGATCCTCCGCATACACTTGAAGAAGTTTCTAAAAAATTGACAATCTCACGAGAGCGTGTTAGGCAAATAGAAGAAAAAGCCTTTCTCCGCCTGCGCCTCCTGATGAAGGGTGCCCTTGAAAAGAAAGGAATATCAATAAATAAATGAACACTAAAGGTATAACGCATGAAATTTTTAGCGGCCCTCCTGCTGGGAGGTCTTATGTTTGAAAGTCTAGCTTACGAGTATGAAGGCAAGCAATACACTTTAACGCAGCGCATAGGCCAGATGCTGATGGTGGGTTTTGAGGGCACGAGCGCCTGTGATACTGGAGTGAAGGTGCTTTCTAAGCAGATCCAAAAAGGGAAAGTGGGGAGTGTTATTCTCTTCAAACGCAACATACAGGGGCAGAATCAACTGTTAGCTCTTAATAACTTTTTAAGCAAAGCTGCTAAAGACGGCCAGGGAGCGCCCTTGGGGATCGCGGTGGACCAAGAAGGGGAACCCGTTCAACGTCTCGATGCTACAAACGGTTTCCTTGGCTTTCCTTCGGCCGCCCATTTAGCCCAGTATGAGCCGGGAAACTTCGACAAGACTAAGTTCTTTACCAACACAATTTCCGAAGGCCATTCTAGAGGAGAACCTTGGGAGCTTACGATGAGAGAAAAATCTTGGGAGCTTACGAAAAAAGACTACGACTTACTTGCTCATGAGTTGGACATTTTTGGTTTTACCTGGGATTTTGCCCCCGTGGTAGACTTGAATAGCCTTGGTGGCTGGATAAGACAGCAAGGTCGCAGCTATGGCTATTCCCCGGAGACGGTGAT
Organism: uncultured Holosporaceae bacterium; assembly: GCA_964464225.1. Classification (GTDB taxonomy): domain Bacteria; phylum Pseudomonadota; class Alphaproteobacteria; order UBA7879; family UBA5542; genus CAYXFG01. The sequence goes on along the minus strand of CAYXFG010000046.1, from coordinate 2,229 downwards.
CAAGTATGCCGAGCTCTTCATGGACAACCTGCATGGCCACCAGGTGCTGAACTGCATCAAGCACTTTCCCGGCCACGGAAGCGCGGGGGCTCCTGGCTCGAAGGGGGGAGGGGACTCTCACAAGGGCTTGGTGGATGTGACTTTGCCGTGGAGTCCGCAAGAGTTGGAGCCTTTCCAAAAGCTTATTAAAACGGGAAAAGTTGATTCTGTGATGATGGCCCACCTTCTTATTCAAGAGAATAAGGTGGCGGGAGACGGCAGTTCTGAGGTGGTGTTAACCAGCGTCTCAAAACCCCTCATCGATAAATTGAGAAAAGACTATGAATTTCAAGGTGTGGTGGTGGCTGATGATGGGCACATGGGGGCCATTCTAGAGCATTTTGGATATCAAAGCGATGCAGCGGAGGCTTTCAAGAAAGAGGTGGCGGCCCTCATAAAGGCTGGTAATGATATGCTTATTTTTTCCAACAACCCCTCTGCCTGCCCCAACATAAGCAACTTTGTGCCCGATGCCCTACTGCCGGACTACTTTGTCCAAGTGGTGGAAGAGTTAGTGCGTGGGGGCGAGGTTTCTGAAGAGAGCATTAACACTAGCTTTGAGCGCATCATGCGCATGAAAAACAAGTTCCGTGAAGAATCAAAATAGGTAGAAGGATCGGTAAGTCTTGGGGCTCACGCCGGCGCACCTGGTGGGGAGGCCTTAAAATAGGAGGGGGGCTGTGCCTGCTTTTGGGCGCAGCTTTTTCCCTATTTTTCTATCTTACACGCCAGGTCCCTCGTGTGGTGGCCAGCCCGTCAGCCAGTCCATCAGTCCCTCGCTCTTTACCCGAAAAGGTTGAGGCTACCCCCACAAATGACCTTCCAGAGCCCCAAGCTTTCTGGGGAGGCGATAATCTTCTGGAAACCACGGCTGAGGCTCAGATCGTCTCCGAAGGCTCTGCCCTGTCTGACTTAGCGAGATTCTACAAGTTTCATCAAGAGGCAAGAGACCAAGCCATTGATCATGAAGTGTGCCCGCCTCCTCGAAAAGGTGTGGCTTCTCTTATTGTTCTGATCTCAGCCGTTGACCCAAGGCTTAAGAAGGACCTCCAAGCCTTGAAAATACCTGTTTACCTAGTTGTCCAGCAGGCGGAAAAAAAGCCTGCTCTGCTGAGCCTTATACATCCCCAGGGTGCGCCTAAGGCGGATAAAATCCTTTACCTGGGGACAGACGGGCGCCCCTTTCTTTCTCGGGTGTATGAAGAGCGCCTGGCGGGCCTCAGCCCGCATGATTGTCGTGTGCACGTGGCCGCAGAAAATGGCTTGAGAACGTCCTACCAAGAGGCAGGACTCTCTTGCTGGGACCAGGCCATCCCGTGTAAGGCGTGGAAGCCTCTTGCCCATGCTCAGGCCAATGCTCGGACCAGGGCGCAGGCCTTTTTTCTCAGATATCCTTTGAAAGAAGGCAAGCTGTCCATTTTATATTTCAGAGCCTCCCCAGGGGATCTTAAGCCCTTAGTATCTCTGTTGAAAGCTTTAAGGGACAGCAAAAAAGTACAATTTTCCTTCTTTAGAAGAGGTGGTCGGAAGCCCGGCTGCACGCTATCAAGCGTCCTCTCCTAGACCTTGGATCACCGTAAGGAGGGCGGCTGGCTGTTTGGGGGTAGCCTCCGCCAGGGGAGCCGCGGAAAGTTTCCCAGCCAGAAAATCCAAATCAGCTGCCAGGTTGTTTAGGGCCTCCGCCTGATTGACAAGTTTAGCCGCAAAGGAGAAGCGTTGCAGAGCCAGATCCTTCTTTTCTACTTCAATTTTTTCTGCACTTATTTGCTCTTGACGACAGCATTCCAGATAGCCCTTCACATTTTCCATGAGGGCGGCGTAAAAATTTTCCACCTCTTGCAGGGACGAGAGATAAGCATCTTGTGCCTGGGCTTCCTGTAGATCTTTCTGCAAACGTTGGCAATCTAGAACAAGCCGGAGGAGCGCTCCGTGGAATTTCTGAGGCGGCTCTTGCAGAGAGAAAGTTATGTGGGCCAAGTCAGGAGCTTCTTTGATGGCCGTGGTGAGGGTATTAAGTCGAAACCCCTTTAGATCTTTGGCTAAAAAGCGCACATCAACAACATGGATGTAGTCTCTTATTTGCCCAGTATGATGGGCCATTTTGTCGTTGATTTGGCTTAGCTCTTTTCCATAGTTTTTCAAAATCCTCTTTTTTAAGCTTAAAGCAGCTATTCACAAACTCTGAAAAGA
>CAYXFG010000045.1:0-8053 GCA_964464225.1 uncultured Holosporaceae bacterium | reverse complement strand
CCGTTTATTTAAGGTGGACAGATAACCCGAAAGATAGGGCTGGGATGCAGCCGCCTTCAGGGCTTCTTTGGAACCATCTGGGTGGATGCCATATTTCTCTCCGACGAAGTCCAACAGGTAGGAAAGACTTTCGCTGAGTCTTTCTCTGAAAAGACTCACAGAAGATCTTGCATGCTCCACAGAAGGATAGAAAGAAACATTTGCATCGGTCAAGATGACCTCCATCCATCAACTCTAGTTAAAAAAAGAGAGCTCTGTAAAAGCTCTCTTAATTCCCCCGCCTTACTTACAGGACTTAGGCGAAGTGATGTTGGTTGTTGTTAGAGGATTCTTAGAAGATAGTATTTTTGATACATTAAGCATTGTCATTGTTATTCTCCTTTTTATTTTAGTTGCTTATGGATATGTGTGTACTTTTTTTCAATCTTCGTGTCAAGAAGTTTTTTTAATTTTTTTTAAAATTCTGATTTTTCCTTGGAAAGGCTTGATTTCAGCTTATGCGAATCCATTCGGAGGGGGCTATCAAATTTAATTGCACCGCATGAATACGGGAAATTTCGTATTTTAAAAGGTTGTGAACATGGCGGTGGCGGCTTACTGCAGGCATGCCTTCGAACAAAGGGCTGACCAAGACTACTTTTATATGGCTTTCGCCTTCAGGGCCGTCTTCCAAATGACCCTGGTGAAGGGAAGATTGGTCTGAAACTTCCAAGTGCACAGGATCGTAGGCAGAGTGGATTTTGACTTTTATTTCTTCTATCATGGCATGTCCTTTCTATTCTGGAGATGATACTGGTAAGCCGCTAGAACGGCAATGGCTGCGGTCTCTGACCGAAGAATGAGAGGCCCCAGACTTATGATCTTTACAAAAGGATACTTGTTAAAAAGAGCGACTTCTTGGGGTGTAAACCCTCCTTCGGGTCCAACAAGAAAAGTGGCCCCCTGTTCTGGAGAACCTTTGCCAAAGCAGAAGGGCTTCTGGAGGCTGTTCTCATAGCAGACATAGAGGGGTAGAGGGCAGGGCTGGGAAGCCAAGAATTTTTCCAGAGCAACGGGCGCGAGGATACTGGGCAAAGAAAGGCGTTCACTTTGTTCAGCGGCCTCAATGACCTGATGAAGCATTTTTTCGGCACGCAGCCCCCGATTCTCAGTCCTGTCGCAAAAAACCGGGTTCAAAGAGGTAACTCCCAGCTCTGTCGCCTTTTCGACAAGGATATCAAGCCGATGCTTGCGCAGGGGGCTAAAAGCCAGGGCTAGGGCAGGCTGGGGAGGGGGAGGGGGCCGCAGCCAATCGAGACAGCGCGCGTGGCATGCTTTTTTGGAGGCTATTGTTATCTCGGCTAGCCATTCTCCTTGAGTCTCGTTAAAGATTCTGAAACGCTCTCCTTCTTCAAACCTCAGGACGTTTGTAAGATAATGAGCCTGTCTTGCGTCAAGAGGGGTTTCGCCCCCGGCCTGAAGAAAATGAGAAGAGTAGAGACGGGGCAGAGTGGAAAAAGGTATTTTCATAAGGTGTGTATAGGGGTTGAAAGTCTTTATGTATTCTAGCAAATTTCTGGCGTTTCTCCAGCCCTACCTTATTTTGATCAGGTGGGGCAGTCCCTGGGGGACCCTTTTGTTGATGTTCCCTTGCCTGTGGGCCCTGGCTTTGGCGCGACCCAGCAACCAGGTTTACTGGGCAGGTTTCTTGGCCCTGGGGTCTTTTCTCATGAGGGCTTCGGGTTGCATCATTAATGATCTCATGGATGCAGATGTGGATGCTCAGGTGCCTCGTACCCGGGGGAGGGCCCTACCCTCCAAACTTCTGGGGCGTGGGCGCGCCGTGGTTTGTCTCGGAATTTTCTTGGCTTTAGCTGCCAGTCTTCTGGTTTTTTTGCCCACGCGATGCAGGGCGGTGGCAGTGCTCCTGGCCCTGGGGGTTGTTATTTATCCCAGGCTCAAAAGGTACACCTTTTTCCCCCAATTTTTCCTGGGCTTTCTTTTTAATGGGGGTGTAATCCTCACATGGCTGATCTTCAACCCAGGTCTTAGCCTGCCGGTTGTCCTTCTTTACTTAGCCTGCGCTTGTTGGACTGTAGCTTACGATACCCTGTACGCTCTTCAGGATAAAGAAGCGGACCAGAGCGCGGGGGTAAAATCTTTTGCTATTTTTTTGAGAGACCATGTTCATCTTGGCATTTTCTTTTTTTACAGTCTTTTCTATTTGATCTTGTGCGCCTTGGCTTGGTACACGGCTAAAGCGCCGTTGGGGGTGATGGCTGCCCTATGCTGGGGCGCTACCTTTCATGTCTATAAAAAATATTCAAAAAGTGAACCTTCTTTGCAGCGTTTGTGCGAAAGAAACGTATGGATCGGCGTTCTAATTTGGGGTAGTTTTCTTGCTTCAAACCTTGTAGAGTGCAAAATATGAAGACACATGCATATATAGTAATAACACTAGCTTTTTTGGTCGCTCTGGCCGGGTGTGGGAAGCGCGGGCCCCTGGAATACCCTGAAGGCAGGGCGGGACCACGCTCGTACCCCTCGGGGGTTCCTGGCTCCCAGCGTTGAAGCCCATGTTGCGATAATGCAACTCACAGTTACTTTGTTGGGGCCTCTCTTGTTTGCGGTATTGCATAATTTTCTGAAATAAGATGATATAGGGATGTCAATATTTTTATGGAGATGACGTATGAAAAGTTTATTAAAAGGAATCGCTCTGGCAGGGATATCTGTAACGGCCTTTTTAGCCGCAGATGCTTCTGCTAAGAGACCGGTGGGTGCCGCGGTCCAGCAGGGCCCTGTGCTCAGCATGGGTGGTAGTGTTAGCGCTGCAGCATTTGCTATGGACCAAAAAAGAAGGTCTGCTGAAGGCATTACTTTCCAGACTAAAGGAAATGTGGTTTTCAGTGTGGCTGGGAAGTCTAAGAATGACCTGGGCTATGGCGCCATGGTGGTTTTGGAAGCAGACAGGTCAAAGAGCAATTCAGACCGCGTAAGCGAGACTTGGGTCTTTTTGAATTCTCCTGCCATGGGACAGGTGAAGTTTGGCGATACCGAGGGCGTCGAGTCCATCATGATGTACACGGGCAAGGATGTTTTGGGGGCCCTGGGTGGTGCCACCAGCAGCGATGCCATGAAGGTTATCAACATTACAAGGGGCGTGGATTTCTACACTTCTTTGGCTCCCGATAATGATACAGCCACCAAGTTGGTTTACGTCTCGCCGACGGTTCATAACTTCCAGCTCGGTGTTTCTTACACCCCCGATACACGTCAGCACGGACGTTCTGCCACTTCTCGGTACGTCAATAGCAGCGGCAATGTACCCATTGATTATGGGACCGTACCTTATGCACGCAAGCATTTGGCAGCCGCTTTGTCCTATAACCAAGTTATTCAGGACTTTAATGTGGGGCTCTACTTGTTGGGAACTACAGCTAAGACACACGTGCCTGACAGCAGCGTCCGGGTTAAAAACTTGGATCAATGGCAGGTCGGAACCTTGGTGGACTACAACAATTGGCAGCTTGGCGCTAGCTATTTCGACAAAGGCAAAGCTTACATGCCTATCAATAGTCACTGGACCAACACTAAGGGCTTCAACGCAGGCGTGGGTTATGATTTTGCTCATAATGCTAACTTTGCAGTTGGGTATGCCCACACGTATCGTAAGGTCACCGGCGGTAAAGCTCGGGCAGACATTGCGTCGGCAACAGTAGAATACGTGGTGGCCCCTGGTTTGGTGGCTTACACCGAGTTGGATTACGGACGTCTACGGGCGCCTTCCGCTCACATCACCTCGACGGCTATCTCCTCTACGGGGGTGAATATCTACGAAACCGTACCGACTTCCAATGGAAACAACACCTTCAAGATGCTTGTTATTGGTACAAAGGTCCGTTTCTAAACGGAACATTAAAGGGCCACAAAAAGGCCGAATTGGGAAGGGGCGCTTTGCGGCGCCCCTTTTTTTCACATCTAACAAAGACACGCCTGTGAGGAAAGTCTTTTGAAGTTCCCTAAGGCAGAGCTGGCCTTGACCCCGCTTCGCCGTCAGCTTCCCCTTGATAAGCGTAATAAGGTGTTCAGCATCCTGGTATGAAAGAGTAGAGGCGCGAGGAATCTGGGTTAGTTTGCTCTTGATGAGGGTAAAAAAGTGGATCCTATCCCTCGACGGGAAGGTTAAGGGCCCCAGGAATTCTGGCAATTGTCCCTTGTAGTGGGGAGTCAGGAAAGCTGGGGGCCTAGGAGCTGGGCCCTTGCAGAAGGGAGCCTCGCGGCGCCAGGGCCTCAAGGCGGCCCCTTCTTTGCAGGCGTATAGGTTCATGTCTTGGGATGGGCCTGCGGGGCTTTGGGGCTAGGACTGAACGGTCTGGCCTAGAGTAGTGTCTCCCATTTAGAGAGAAGATTATATAAATTAGAGAAAGCTACGCCGTCTCTTCTTTGGGCGCCCTGCACGTGGCCTTGAGGGCAGAAGAGAATGGCGTGGCGGGGCAGATCACTGCGGGTGGAAAAACTCGTCTTCTGGCACGGACGATGGGCCACGAACCTTCTTAGAACTTCAGCTGTTCAGGTATTTCTACTTTAGGAAGAGCTTATCTTGCACCACACGGGAGCATGGTCCGAAGGTCGAGGTCTGCCCCTCATAAATCTGTCTACGCCCACGTCGGAGACCACCACACTTTCTGAACACAGAAGATGGTCGATACGTAGTCCATGGTCACGTCCCCAAGACCCTGCGCGATAATCCCACCAGGTGTAAGGGGGTTCTTTTCGGTTTCCCAAGGCATCTGTGAGGCCCGTGTCCAGCAAAGTCTTGAAGGCTTGGCGTTCGGGCTCGGATACCAGGACTTGGCCCTCCCATTTGACGGGGTCGAACACATCCCTATCTGTGGGGGCCACGTTAAAGTCGCCGCCCAACACAAAAGCCTCCTTGGGATGCAGACACTTTTTTACGTGGTTGGTAAGGTGCACAAAAAAGTTAAGCTTGGTCTCGTAGGCTGGGGATTCTAGACTTTGTCCATTAGGAACATAAACCGACCCCACGCGCACCCCTCCCGTAAAAGCCTCGATATAACGAGCATGGCCTGAGGTTTCGCCGTCTATCCCTCTTCGAACATCTTCCAAGGGATGCCGAGAAAGGATCGCTACGCCATTGTAGGTCTTCTGTCCCAAAGTGGCACAGTTATAACCCAAATCAAACAGAGGCTCGGCTGGGAAAGAGGAGTCCTGGCACTTTAGTTCTTGCAGCAAGACAATGTCAGGGCGCGTTTCCTGAAGCCACTCTAGGACCAGGGGCAGACGAGCGTTGACAGAGTTCACATTCCATGTAGAAATTCTCATGAACCAAGATCAGGCGTGAAAGAGGTGCCACAGCCGCACGAGCTTTTTGCTTGTGGGTTCCTCAGGGTGAAATAAGATCCCACCAGTTCTTCCACGTAATCCAGCTTCGATCCTTTAATAAAATCCAGAGAGGCGGAATCTACGAGAAGAGTTGCCTCTCCCTGAGTCACTTGCGCGTCTCCTTCAAGGGGCTCCTTGTCAAAGGAAAATTGATACTGCAGGCCGGAGCACCCCCCTGAGATAACGCGGATCCTGAAATAGGAATTCTGGGCGGGATTTTCTGCCTTCAGGTGCTGGAGGTGCCGAACGGCGCTGGGCGACAAGCTGAGGGGCGGAGAGGGATCCATTTTCAATCTACTAATGGAAATCCTGCTTGGTGTCAAACTTGATCCAGCCAAGGAGCCAATAAGCCAGGGCGTGGGTTGGGCATGCAAGAAAAAAAGGAAATACGATCAGAAAAATCATGCGTGTATGCGCTTCTCGTGCTATAAGAGGGGGCAAATATTGGAGATCTCTCATGCGAATCAATTTCAAAACCGCTGCTTTTCCTCAGTCAGGAACACTCTATATACCCACCGAACATCTGGCTTCTGGCCCGGCTATCCCCCAAGGGATGGAGGAAGACGTGAAAAAGTCTTTTCAAAGGGCTCTAAAGAATTCTCACTTTTCTGCCAAAAAAGGAGAAATCCTAAGCTTCCCGGGGCCCAGCAGCACTGACTATGATCGCATAGCCTTTTTTGGGCTTGGCGAGAAAGATAAAATAAAGGCCCAGGATTTAATCGAAGTGGGTGCCCACATCGTGGCAGATGCCCGCAAATATAAGGAAGAAGAGGTCTTTGTTGCTCTTGGAGGGTTGTGCACATCAGAGCTTTCCAATGCCAAGGTAGGATCATTGATGGGCTTGGGGGCGAACCTACGTCAGTATAATTTCCATAAATATAGGACCCAGTTGAAGGATCGGAACAAGCTTTTTCTTAAGGATGTTTCTCTAGGGGTAGATTCTTGTGCGGAGGCGGAGGCCTTGTATCAGCAAGAGTTCGCCTTGGCGGAAGGCATTCACCTTGCCCGGGATCTCATGGCTGAAACTCCCAATGTCTTGTATCCCAAGACCTTCGCGGATATCGCTAAAGGGCTCGAGACTCTAGGGGTAAAAGTCCAGGTTCTCTCAGAAAAAGATATGGAGAAACTGGGTATGGATGCCTTGCTGGGTGTAGGGCTGGGCAGCGAGAAAGAGTCCTTCATGGTGGTCATGGAGTGGAACGGCGGGGCCAAGGGTGAGGCTCCTGTGGCTCTGGTGGGCAAGGGCGTAACCTTTGACTCTGGCGGCATTTCCATTAAGCCGAGTTCAAAAATGGATGAGATGAAGATGGATATGACGGGCGCTGCCATTGTTACCGGCGTTATGAAAGCCCTGGCACTTAGGAAGGCCCGTACAAACGTAGTGGGTGTTATAGGCCTGGTGGAGAACATGCCCGATGGTAAGGCGCAGAGGCCTGCAGACGTGGTCAAAACCATGTCGGGTCAAACCATAGAAATCTTAAACACGGATGCAGAAGGCCGTCTCTTATTGGCCGATGTGCTTTACTATACCCAGGAACGTTTTAAACCCAAGGTTATGGTTAATTTCGCTACGCTTACGGGGGCCATTTATGTGGCCTTGGGGAGCAAGTTTGCGGGCTTATTTTCTAACAATGATGCCCTGGCAAAGCAGCTTTCAGATTCCGGTGAGGAGACTCGGGAATATGTGTGGAGGCTGCCTTTGGATGAAAGATACGATAAAGACATCGATTCTAAGATAGCGGACGTGAAAAATGTAGGCGGCAAAGGGGCTGGCAGCATCACGGCAGCGCAGTTCCTCCAGCGTTTCGTCAATAAAACGCCCTGGGCGCACCTCGACATCGCAGGTACTGCCATACGGGACGAGCCCTCCGTATTGGGGGGGGACATCCACGAGCCTTATGGTCTGCGGCTTATCCACGACTTTGTGAAGAAATTTCACGAAGTCCATTAAAGTTGTATGGAAGTAAGCTTTTATCATCTGACCCGGGCAGATATCAAGAAAACTTTACCTAAGCTATTGGAGAAAATAGTGGCCCAGGGAAACAGGGCCGTGGTGTTGTTATCGTCGGAGGAGCAGGTCCAGCTGTGGAATACCGAACTGTGGACTTATCACCCGCAAAGCTTCCTTGCGCACGGTACCCAGGCCGAAGGCTTTCCAGCCAGCCAGCCTGTGTGGCTGACATCTAGGCTGGAAAATCCTAACTCTTCTCGTACTCTTGTCTTGCTGGATATGGAAAGTACGGAGCGGGAGGGCCCGTCTAGGTTCTTGTCCCACGCCTTTGAGAAAGTCATCTATTTGATAGAAGCTGCAGAAGGGCAAGAAAGTTCCTTGGCAGCCCGTGTTCGACAGCTCTATCCAGAGACCCCCTTAGTCTATTGGAAGCAGGGGCCCACGGGGTGGGAGCGCAGCGGTGGAGAGGCTTGAGGGTCGGCAGTTTTGCTTTTTCTTTAATCTTCTTCTCTTTTAAAAGAATTAAAAACTTTGAAGGTTTTTCTGTTAGGCCATAAGGGGAGTGGAAGTTTTGCTTGTGTATTCTTGTTATTTTCATACCTTGCCCAAATAGAAAAACCCGCTTGACATTATCTTGTGAAAGCAGCTTACTGGGCTTAAATTTAGGGGCTGAAGTAGCTAAGACCTAAGAATAGGTGTATAAAGTAGCTACAAGAT
>CAYXFG010000044.1:0-8208 GCA_964464225.1 uncultured Holosporaceae bacterium | reverse complement strand
TTCGATGGTGGGTAAGTCAACGCTGCCCCCCAGAGTTGCCGTGATCATGGAGATAGGAAGCCGACAGACGAGGTTTTCTCCTTGTCTTTGAAAAAGATCATGGGGCTTGAGGTGTAAAACAACGTAAAGATCCCCTGAAGGGGCGCCTTGAGGCCCTGCATTCCCCTCACCCGACACTCTTATTTGAGAGCCGCCCTCTACCCCTGATGGGATCTTAATCTCTATCTTCTTGTCTGTGCCTGTAGTGCCGCTTCCACGACAACTTTTACAGGGGTCCTTAATAACCTTTCCAGCACCGCCACAACTACCACACGGGCGCTCCATCATGAAAAAGCCCTGTTGCGTTCTTAAAACGCCCGAACCTTTGCAGGAAGAACAGGTAGTGGGAGCTTTACCATCGGCCGTACCAGCCCCGTGGCAGGAGGCACATGTGCCTAGTTTGTGGAGAGAGATAGTCTTTTTAGCACCCTCAAAGGCTTCCTCCAAAGAAATTTCCAGATCCACCTTCAAATCTTCGCCCCGGAAGTTCCGTTGGCGGGGGGCACCTCCTCCACCCAGGTCTTCGAACACGCTCTCAAAAATGTCAGAAAAGCCTCCAAAGCCCTGCCCACCACGGAAAGCCTGGCTAAAGTCGAACCCTTCAAATCCGTGTCCGCCTTGTTGCCCTCCCCCTCCAGCCCCTGCTTGGAAAGCCGAGTCCCCATACTGATCATAGGCAGCTTTCTTTTGGGGATCGCTTAACACCTCATACGCTGCACTTATTTCTTTGAATTTTTCTTCCGCTGCCTTATCCCCTGGGTTCTTATCAGGGTGAAACTTCATGGCAAGCTTGCGATAAGCTGCCTTAATCTGCGCTGCGTCAGCACTCTTTTGTACGCCTAAAATATCATAGTAATTTTTGGCCATTCCAACTCCTTAAAAAACCTTCCCTATTCCACGGAGAACAGGGAAGGTCACATAGACGCCTTACAGATTAACTTTTATCTTTATCATCGTCTTTCATTTCTTCAAAATCGGCGTCTTTTACCTCTGGCTCGGACGCGCCCTCTTGCGGGCCATTTTTTGCCTCTTTTTCCTGCATATCCTTATAAACTGCCTCGCCCAATTTCATGGCCGCTTCAGTTAAATGCTGGGTCTTATCTTTAATTTTCTGGACGTCCTCTTCTTCCAAGGCAGATTTTAAATCGGAGAGCGCCGTCTCAATGGAGCTTTTGACGTCTGCCTCCACTTTTTCCCCATGTTCCTTCAGCTGCTTTTCTGTAGAATGAAGAAGGCCATCGGCTTGGTTTTTTACCTCTATAAGTTCCCGCTTCTTTTTATCCGCCTCAGCGTTAGCCTCAGCATCCTTAACCATCTTTTGGATATCCTGCTCTGAGAGGCCGCCAGAAGCCTGGATCCGGATTTGCTGTTCCTTTCCGGTAGCTTTGTCTTTTGCTGAAACATTCACGATGCCATTGGCGTCAATGTCAAAAGTCACTTCAATTTGAGGCATACCCCTGGGGGCTGCAGGGATATTTTCCAGGTTAAATTGGCCCAAAAGCTTGTTGTCAGCTGCCATCTCTCTTTCTCCCTGGAAAACCCGGATAGTAACGGCTGTCTGGCTGTCTTCCGCTGTGGAAAACACCTGGCTTTTTTTCGTAGGGATAGTGGTATTGCGGTCTATGAGCCTGGTAAAAACGCCCCCCAGGGTCTCTATTCCCAAAGAAAGTGGAGTCACATCCAACAGCAAAACATCCTTTACATCCCCCTGCAGTACACCCCCTTGGATGGCTGCGCCCATGGCCACCACTTCATCGGGGTTAACGCCCTGATGGGGCTCCTTCCCAAAGAAATCTTTCACCGTTTGATAGATCTTTGGCATACGCGTCATACCGCCCACAAGGATGACCTCACTGATGTCCTTGGCAGTGACACCGGCATCTTTTAAGGCACGCCGACAAGGTTCTAAAGTCTTCTCGATTAGATCGGATACGAGAGAATCCAGCTTAGCACGCGTCAATTTAACGTTAAGATGCTTAGGCCCACTGGCATCTGCCGTTATAAAGGGCAAGTTGATCTCAGTCTCCAGACTGCTTGAAAGCTCTATCTTGGCTTTTTCTGCGGCTTCTTTCAGACGCTGTAGAGCCATTCTATCGTTCCTTAGGTCAATACCTGTCTCTTTCTTAAACTCTTGGATCAGATATTCCATAATGCGATTATCAAAGTCTTCACCCCCCAGAAAGGTATCTCCGTTGGTGGATTTGACTTCGAAGACGCCGTCCCCAATCTCTAGGACGGAAACGTCAAAGGTCCCTCCTCCCAAGTCGTATACGACTATGGTGCCAGCCTTTTTCTTTTCCAGGCCATACGCTAAAGCGGCAGCGGTAGGTTCGTTAATGATCCTTAGAACATCCAACCCTGCTATCTTTCCAGCATCTTTCGTGGCCTGACGCTGGGCGTCATTAAAGTAAGCTGGCACTGTAATGACCGCTTTTGTGACCGGGCCTCCCAGATGTTTTTCAGCTGTCTCTTTCATCTTTTGAAGTATGAAAGCGCTGATCTGGCTTGGGCTGTACATTTCACCATTCGCTTCCACCCAAGCATCGCCATTGGGGCCCTTAACTATCTTGTAGGGCACCAGCTCTTGGTCTTTCTTGGTAAGCGGGTCGTCGTACCGGCGCCCTATCAACCTTTTGATGGCAAAAAAAGTATTATCAGGGTTTGTGACAGCCTGACGCTTGGCTGCCAGCCCTACTAACTTTTCTCCGCCTTTAGTGAAGGCAACCATGGAAGGGGTGGTTCTATGACCTTCTGCGTTTTCTATGACCCTGGGCGTGCCTCCCTCGATTACCGCTACACATGAATTCGTGGTCCCCAAGTCTATTCCAATTACTTTTGCCATAATCTATACCTATACTTTCTTCACTATTTAAAAGATCGTCTAAAATTTTCTGAGGGCATTGTACTGCATTTTTTGGCACTCTTCAATAATGAGTGCCAGTCCTTCCCCCCTCTGGACCCCCTCGCGCCAAAGCTCGGGCCATCCTCTGATTTAAGATAAATCATTTGAGAAAAATTGACACTCCTTTTTAAGCCTTTTTAAAAGTAAAAAATAGACAGTTTCTGCCTTGGTTGCGAGCCTTCACAGAGTACCTGGTAGGCACCCACAAAGGGGGGGGCGAACTTTTAATCTGCCATGCGCCTTCTTCTTGATCTCTATCAGCCATCTCAGCAATCCATTTTTGATACCCTTCATGATCGGTGGCCACCAACATCTCTGCACCTGGGCACAGAACCCGCGTAAAAATCTTCATATTTTCTGCACATACCAGGCGTCTTTTATGATGCCTCTTTTTGGGCCATGGATCTGGAAAAAGGATATAAAGGGCTTCCACTGAACAGGCTGGCAACTGTTCCAGCAGGAGAAGACCGTTGTCTTTGAAAATGCGTATGTTTTTAATATCAGACGAATGGATTTTTTCTACAAGACCAGCCACCCCATTTAAAAACGGCTCGCACCCTATGAAAAGATCTTCGGGGAAGTTGCGGGCCTGAAAGGCAAGATGCTCCCCAGCCCCGAACCCTATCTCCACCTTAGTCCTGTTAAAACCAAGATTTCCCCTAAGAGAGGCCGCACCACTGGGGGTCTTAAGTTCCCATTCAGGAAGGGCATTTTGCAACAGATCTTTTTGAGCAGGTTTAAGGCGACCCTGACGTCTTCCGTAAATCATTTAGGTACAGCACAGATTTGTAAAGTTTCTTAACAATTTTTGAAAATAGCCTTCGCTGGTGTCCCTGGCACGGGCGAAGCTGGGGATGGGTTTGGGTAAGCGCTGCCAGATCTGGCCTCGCGTGCCCAGGGGTAAAGAGGCGAGCACCCTTCCGTAAGGATCTATGACTGCAGAAATACCCGAGTTTGCACAACGAACCAGGGGAAGGCCTTCTTCAATGGCGCGCATCCGTGCCATTTCGAAATGCTGGTACGGCCCCCCACTCTTACCAAACCATCCATCCTCTGAGACGTTAAGGATCCATTCAGGCGATCCATCAGGGCAGGGACATACCTGACCTGAGAAAATAGCTTCATAGCAAATAAGCGGGCAAAAAGGAGGAAAGTCACCGCGCAACACCCTAGGCCCCGGACCGCGAGAAAAATCCAAAACAGCGCCTGTAATCGTACGTACCTTCTCCTTGGAGAAGAGGCGTTCCCAGAGCGGGCGCCAAGGAAGGTATTCACCAAAAGGAACCAAGTGGTACTTGTCGTAGACCGCCCTTACCGCGCCCTTACCATCTAAAACGAAGATCGAATTATAAGATTCCTTGTGGGGAGTGCGTCTGTAAGCCCCACTGATCAGGACACCCTGTGGCCCCAGGAAAGACCCAATGATGGGCTGCAGAGTCCCTGAGAAATCTTCCAAATAGTTCTCAAGCGCGCTCTCCGGCCAGATAACAATTCTGGCAACAGAGGGATCAGGACTTTCGCTCATCTGAAGAAGCGTGTTAATGGCTGCAACCTTTTGCTGTACAGTGTGAGTGGAAAGCAGGGGAAAGTTGGGCTGTATGACCTGCAACTGGATATCCTGATACCCAGGGGGATGGCGTAGAACACGACTAGCCCCTAGCCCCACCAACACCACAAGAACGGCAACCAGCCCAAGAGTTGCGGACTTGTAATACACTTTAGGCCTTGTTGTCAGCCAAAGATAGGGCAGCGTGCCCGCCAAAAATGTAAGAAAACTCAGTCCAACAGGTCCGTCTAACAGGGAGAGCTGGGCCACCGGAATACAAGAAGACCAAGTGTTTCCCAAGAAAACCCAGGGAAACAAGGAGGTCTCAGACATAAATTCTTCCCCCCAGTACCATGAAAGCCCACACAGAATCCAGTGGACCACGGCCAGAGAAAAAAACCTGTCCATTTTTCTCAAGAGCGGAGAAGTTCTCACAAACTCTCTAAACTTCTCCCTAAGCGTCCCGACAGGTGAGGGATCTGGTTTCACAACAGAAGAGAAAGAAACGGACAAGGAGAGCTGCACCGCCCCAGCCATAGCCGCGCCGAGATAAGCTGGCACACCTACAACGCAGAAGGGTATCAACCAATAAAATAGATGTCGCTCCAAAAGAAGAGCATTGTAAACCCAGTAGATGCTAACAAAAAAGTAGCCAAAGAAAAAAGCCCAAAGGAACAAAAAACGCAGACGCCAACGAGGCGGAACACGGTCCAGCAATAGGAGAAACCGTGTCAGCGCCAGAGGGATAACCACTTGAATGGCAGGAAGGGGGAAAAAAGTTAGACCCAGGATCCCCCCCCAGAAAAAGCTTTCTAACCGCAGGGGCGGGCGCCAATTTTTAAAAAAGACCACAGGAATAAAGATGAATCTAGGCCCGCAAAGGACACAGCATCATAAGAATTTGTTGGCCTTCAAATCG
Organism: uncultured Holosporaceae bacterium; assembly: GCA_964464225.1. Taxonomy (GTDB): domain Bacteria; phylum Pseudomonadota; class Alphaproteobacteria; order UBA7879; family UBA5542; genus CAYXFG01. The sequence continues at coordinate 2,802 of CAYXFG010000044.1, read as the reverse complement.
GGGCGGCACTTCCACTTTCGCTAGGTCGGCCACTTCTTCCCTCAGCCTCTCGAAAAGACGCATCCCTACGTCTCTATGAGCCATCTCCCTACCCCTAAACCTCAGGCTAACCTTGACCTTGTCTTCCTCTGTCAGGAATTTCCGGATACGCTTAAGTTTTATTTGGTAGTCGTGCTCTCCGATCACCGGACGCAGCTTGATCTCTTTGATCTCAATGGTCTTTTGCTTCTTCTTGGCCTCGTTCTTTTTTTTCTGGATCTCGTATTTGTATTTTCCATAATCCAATATTTTACATACCGGAGGATCGGCAGTGGGCGAGACCTCTATAAGGTCAAGGCCCGCCGCGAGAGCACGGCTTAACCCTATCTCGCGGGAGACAACGCCTACCATCTCTCCGTTTTCATCAATGAGCCTGATTTTCTGGGCTCTAATGCTGTCGTTGATGCGAGGGCCATCGTGAGAAGACCCGGACTCGGGACGTATATATTTATTTATGTGAAAGTCTCCTTTTGCTAAACCTTAAAAACCCTCATGAAGGGATGCGCACTTCGTTGCCTAGTCTGTTTATTGCCGCGGTCAAATCCAGCACCTCTTGATTTTCCCCCCGCAATTTCCGGATAGCCACTGTATTCTCTTGCGCTTCTCGCGCACCCACCACCCAGATATAAGGGATCTTGGCGAGGCTATGATCCCGAATTTTATACCCAATTTTCTCATTACGCAAATCCAGTTCTGACCTGATGCCTTTATGCTCTAGGAGATCCTTTATTTTATGGGCATAGGCATTGGCCTCAGAAGTGATGGGGGCAATCACCACGGGCACAGGCGCAAGCCACAAGGGCAACTTACCACCCCCATGCTCTATGAGGATGCCTATGAACCTCTCGAGGGACCCCAAGATAGCTCGGTGCAGCATGACAGGCCGGTGCTTCTGGCCATCCTCAGCTATGTAACTAGCATCCAACCTCTCAGGCAGAACAAAGTCTACTTGCAAGGTGCCGCACTGCCACTCGCGGTTTAAGGCATCTCGCAAAACGAATTCTAGCTTAGGCCCATAAAACGCTCCCTCGCCTGGGTTTAAAGAGTAGGGGATACCTGTTTCTTCAAGGAGACGCTTGAGTTGCTCTTCCGCTTTATCCCACAGCTTATCGTCGCCCGCTCTGTCCTTAGGCCGGTCAGAGAATCTAACCTTATAGTCATGAAAGCCCAGGTCACTGTATATTTGTTTCAATAACGCAAGGAATTTCTTGGATTCCTCGAAAATCTGATCTTCGGTACAGAAAATATGGGCGTCATCTTGCACAAAGCTTCTCACCCTCATGATGCCTTGAAGAGCCCCCGAAGGCTCATTACGGTGACAAGTTCCGAACTCTGCCATTCGGATAGGAAGGTCCCGGTAGCTTTTTATACCCTGCTTGAATATTTGGACGTGGCAAGGGCAATTCATAGGCTTCAAAGCTAGAGCCTTGTCTTGTTCATCGTTGACAGAAAACATATTAGAACGAAACTGGTCCCAATGCCCTGACTGCTTCCACAGAGAGCTATCAACCAGAAGCGGAGTATTGACCTCTGCATATCCGTCCTTTTTAATCTTGCCTCTCACGTAGCTTACCAAGTTCTGGTAGAGAGCCCAGCCCCGAGGATGCCAGAAGACGCTTCCTGCTGCTTCTGGTTGCAGATGGAAGAGCTGCATTTCCGGGCCTAGTCTACGATGATCGCGCTTCTCTGCCTCAGCCAGGTTATCTAGGTACTTTTGAAGATCATCCTGGAAAGGCCAGACCGTGCCGTATATACGCTGCAGCATGGGCTTAGAAGAATCCCCCCTCCAATAAGCGCCTGCCACTTTCATCAATTTGAATGCCTTCCCAACCTTGCGGGTAGAGGGGCCATGGGGGCCACGGCATAGATCCAGAAAATCCCCCTGCCTGTAGAGAGTTATCTTCTCCCCCTCCGGAATAGACTCTATAAGCTCAGCCTTATAGTGCTCCCCCTGTTCTCTGAAAAAGGAAAGAGCCTTTTGACGCTCCCACTCTTCCCGGACAATGGGCTCGTCACGATCTACAATCTCTTTCATCTTTTCTTCAAGCTTTTCCAGGTCATCAGCTGTAAACTTCTCTGCCCGAGAAAAATCGTAGTAAAATCCGTTCTCGATGGCAGGTCCGATGGTAACTTGGAGGCTTTCCCCATAAAGCTCCTTGGCGGCATGCGCCAACAAATGCGCGGCGTCGTGGCGCAGAACCTCTAAGGCTTCCACATGCGAACGATCTATGATCTCTACTTTGTCTTTATCTGCCAAAGGCACAGAGAGGTCCGTCAAGAACCCGTTGACTTTGGAAACTAGGGCGCCTTTTTCCACAGCCTTCCCAAGCGAAGAAGCCAAATCTTTCCCCGTCGTCCCTGCTTCAACGCGCCTTTCTGAACCGTCTTTCAGTGTAATCGTAATCATTCGGGGAACTTTTAGGGTTTTCCTCTTTTTTGTCAAGAATATTTCTAGAAAGTGCACTAACCTGCCCGCCTTAGAACGAACAGCCAAGACCGCCCTATGGTTTTAGGAGGGACCAAAGAGCTCTTATAACAAAACCTCCTTGTAATTCTGGAAAATCTGTACTACTTTCTGCCTGCATAGGAGAGGTGGCCGAGTGGTTGAAGGCGCACGCCTGGAAAGTGTGTATACGTTCGCGCGTATCGAGGGTTCGAATCCCTCTCTCTCCGCCAGTTTACGCGACTCGAATCTTTTGGGCCTGATTTTTCAAATTTCCCAATCGCTCTCAGAATCCCAGTATTCATAGGCTTTAGCGAGTT
>CAYXFG010000043.1:0-8467 GCA_964464225.1 uncultured Holosporaceae bacterium | reverse complement strand
GGATCTTCTCCCTTGGGCATGGGGCCATGGGTTATATCTTGGCTTGAAGGATCGCTTTCTAGGGCCTGGGCTTTCCTTTGGTAGAAGGGGTATAAGGCTTCATAAAGGTTCATCATGCCCTGGCCATGTTGGGCCGAGACGGGTAGAGGGTCGCCAAACCCCAAGCTTGAGGCTTCATGAACGGCCGGATCAGAGCGCGAGCTCTCAGCTTTGTTGACCACCACCAAGCAGGGCTTTTTGGCTTTTCGAAGAAACTTTGCATAAGCCTTCTCTTGGGGAAGGAGGCCTTCTTGGCCATCTACCACAAAAAGAATAACATCACACTCTTCAACAGCGCTTTGTGTTTGATGCCACAGGCCCTCCTGAAACGGCTTGCCCAACGGAAGAACTTCCGTTTCAAAACCTGGCGTGTCGATGACTGTAAAGTCCATGTCAGAAAGATGGGCCTCCCCCACACGTCGGTCCCGGGTGACGCCGGGAAGATCATGCACCAGGGCCGTTTTTCTTCCACACAGGCGGTTAAACAGGGTGGATTTTCCAACGTTGGGACGCCCCACCAGGGCAACACAAAAGGACGATGAGGCTGCCATCAATGCAAAGCGACCAAGGTGCCTGTATCCTCTAGGATATAAAGGTATTCATGGGCGGCCACAGGGGGGAGGCTGGAAGGGTAAAAGTTGTCGAATGCATGGTCGAGTTTCCCTGTCTTGGCATCTAGAACATACATCTCGCCCACAGAACTGGTGATGAAAAGAAGTCCGTTCATGAGAAGGGGGCCGCCCATGCGGATGGCGCCTTTTTTGGTTTTAAGATCCTGAAAACGGGGAAGCTGTGTAATCCACACGATGTGCCCTTTGTCTCGGGTTAGGCATAAGACTTCATTTTTGGTGGAGACTAAAAATATAAACCCTCCGCTGACGGCCGGCGTGCTGAAACTTCCAATGGGTTTGTCCCACGCCACCCTTCCCGTCCTGAACTCCAAAGCCATGAAGCGGCTGTTGGGGGAGGTTACAAAGACCAAGTCCTTATCAATGACAGGGGAGGCTTTGATTTGGGAAAGAATCGCAAGGGAGCGCGTGACCTTGGGCGTGCTTAAAGCCTCTGTCCACAGAGGGTGGCCATTTTCGCTTTTAAGCGCCAGCACCTCTCCCGAGGAAAAAGGAGCGATTACCACGCGGCGATCCACAGAGGGGGAGCCGCCCCCCACAAAGCTGCAATTCCCTTCAGCACCCTCTCGCTGCCAAAGGATGGAACCTGTCTTTACGTCCAAAGATACAATTTTATTGTTCTTGGTGACCACATAAAGCTGTCTGTCTTTCACGGTAACGGGTGAGCGTATGGGATGAATGATATTGGTCTGCCACCTTTTGGAGCCATTTTCAGCATTCAAGGCCACCACGTCTGCAGAAGAGAAGCTGATGAATACCGATCCTTGATCCACAGCCAATCCACCGCCCAGGCAGCCTTCCTTGGTGGAGGTCTCCAAGCGATAGGACCACTTCTTCTCGCCGGTGGAGGCATCCAAAGCCGTAACAAGTCCCGTGCCATCCAGGGCATACACCTGTCCTTCAGAGACGACAGGCGGCACCAAAAGGAAGCCCTGGGAGGTTGTCCCCCCTATGGACCTCTTCCAGGCCACGGCCCCCTTCCAGGACGATAAGCGTCCGTGGGGGGTTTTATGAGAGGGACCCGCATCCATCTGCGGCCACTGGGAGATGGGGGAGGCAGGAGGCAAAACTACAGTGGTGCCCTGGGCTTGTCCATCGGGTTTCAAACGCGATGAGCTTTCCAAGATGCGGAAACGTTCGCCTTTTAAGCGTTCCTTAGAGTCCGAGCAGCCTACTACAAATAGGAAGGCCAACAGAACAAGGGGGATATACTTGATAAAGCCAAGGATCACGCGCTTTCTCCCTCAGACGATAAGATCCTATTGGAAAGGAGCTGGGCTTTAGACCGGTAAGAAAGAGGGCACTCTTTATCTTCGAGATTTTTCTTATAATAGGAAAGAGCCTCTTGGTTATTGCCCCCACGCTCCTCAAGCAAACCAGCGATCTCGCGGGCCGCAAACCGCCAGGCGCACCCCTTATCCATAAGGGGCTTGATCTTTTCCAAGATAGCCCCGGGGTCTCCTGAATCAAGTTTCAAATAGGCCCACTTTACCAAGGCAAAATCATGGAGCGGCTTGTTGCCGCCCATCCCAAAAAAGCCCTTGGTTTCCGAAAGTATTTTAAGATAAATGGACTCCGCACCCTTTTCGTCTCCTGCTTCTTCCAGGGAGGCGGCCACCCATAAACGGGAAAGGTTGGCATAAATGGTTTCCCCTTGAAGAGGGATGCGTTCAAATCGCTGAATTGTTTGGGCGCCTTCACCGGCTTTCAGAGAAAAGATGCTTTGAAGATATTCGTTGGACTGGCTCACCAAGATGTTTTGGCGCCGCCTATGGAAAAAAAAGAAAGCCAAAGCAGCCGTCAGGAGGATTATCAGGGCTGCAGATATATGCTTTTTGTAGGTACGCCATATGTAACGCCATTTCTCTTGTGCGAGATCTGACCTTATTTCATCAAAAATGTCCGCCATGGCTGGGTCTCCGTTGGATTGCTAGATTTCCTCTACCATACTCATACTCAAAGCAAAGCGCAACGCTTAATTGGATTTTCGGCGCTAAACTGGGCAACAGAACCCAGGTCTTATTTTTCTATTTTACCTATTGTTTCGCCACATAATCGGGATGACGCTCAGGCGGTATTTTTTCCATGAGCATGATGAGTTTCTCTATGTCCTGTTTCTTGGACTGAACGATATCTTCGGCCACTTGGGAAAGGTACGCTAGTTGCGATTCAGACGTGTTGTCCATGGAGCTTCGGCTGGGCTCAAGGGTGGGCTGAAAAATGAACGCATACTTGGCCGTGGACAATTCTCGGGCGGCCAAGTCATCTTGGGCGGCCATCATGGTATTGATGAGACCCTTTATGTTTCTGAAATCTTTGACCCCGCCTTTGCGTTTTTGTGAATTGAAAGGCTGGAAAGTCCTGCCCGTGCCAAAAGAGGCAATCAGCCAGTCATCTTTATTGTAGCCCTGCTTTTCAATTTCTTGCAAAAGATAAGAGCCAGGGTTATTGGAGGCCACACCGCCATCAACAAAGGTGTAGCGGGTGTTTTCCTTACTGTAGATTTCCACGGGCTTGAATTTCGTGGGGGCCGCGGAGGAAGCCTTGACCACATCTTTTAGTTTGAAATCAAAGTAAGTGGCAGATTCAGACCGTGTGGTAACGGGAGTATACCAAGCCGAGGAGCCCGCGTTGGGGTCAGCCACCTGATGGCCTTCGGAAGCATTCTGGGATGAAAAAAGATAAGGGCTGCCACGGTTAACATCATAGGTCGTTACCATAACGTGGCGCAGGGGCCTGGAAGGGTCCAGCGGGTTGGGCCGGTGAAGGGTGGAAAAATCCAAATGCTCGCCTCCCAAATAGTGGTCCAAGATGCTGTCGAGGTTTTTTCGCGAGTATTGAGCCTTTCTATACCCCCACAGTGACGTGAAGTTTCTCAAGCGACTGGAGCGAAATATACTGGGGCTGCTTTCCAGCGCGGCCTTCTTGATATCTTCCAGCTTATAAGCATATTCTCCTGCGGGATTTCTGGCCAAAGCCATGGCCATGAGCAAGCTGCCCGTTGAGGTGGCCACGCCAATATTCATCTGGCTTAGTACGTTAACCTTATGAATTTTTTCGATTTCACGTAGCACAGTGGCTGGGATGACGCCGCGGGCGCCTCCGCCCGGCAAGATGATCCCCAGACCCTGGGGGATAAACTCACCTTTTTCATCGCTTCCCTTTTTTCTGCGCTCGGTCACAGAGCCCATGGGCAAGATCTGGTTAGCCCCCATTTTATGCAGGGAAAGAGAGGAGGCGGAAGAACTTGATTCTGATGCCGGGTATGTTTCTGTCTCATCATCGGTTTCTGGGTCCAAGGCCCAGCTGTCAATGGGGAAGGGAAACAAGGCCCTGTTGATTGAGGAGGCACCTTCACTGTTCTGCTTTTCAAAAGAGGTAGGAAAAGGGCTATCTCGTTGGCCGACGGTAGAATTCGGCTCCTTCGAGGGCTCGGGGTTTTCCAAGTTTTGGCTCCGAGTCTTGCGAACCGGTGTGTCCTGAAGCGAAGAAGAACTTAGCTGTTTGGAAGATTTTTCCTGGAGGGAAGGCCCTTCATAAGATAAAACAACGGGGGGAGGGTCTGAAAAAAAACGGGATCGATTTGGAGGCTCGAAGGTTGGAGGAGGCAGCAAGATGGGGGCTCCATGTTCGTGGAAGCCCCTGAAAAAGACGCTTCCTGAAGGTCGTTGTTTGTGAGAGCGGGGGAGAGCCTTAAGATCTGGCTGCTGGCTGTCCTCGTTGTGCAAAGGGCTGACCCGAGAAGAGGAATATATTCTTGAGAGAGGAGGTGGCATTCTTATTTCATGCAAAGAAGTGGCTGAGTTGGGATCCGAAGAACTATTTATCCTGCGAAAATTCTTAAGAGATATCAAGGCAATAAAAATCAAGAATAAAATTCTCATTTAGCTCCCTAAATTATTATTTATTTTTATGTTTAATTAATTTTATATTTGTAAATACTATCTGTCAAAGTATAGTTTGATTAGAAATTGTGCCTGGCTTTTTCTGAGGATCCCGTCTATTCAAGGCTAGAAGCAAAGTATCCAGGGGCGCAGAATTTTCTAAAAACAGCTGCTCACCCAGATTTTGAAGTTCGGCCGGAGTAAGTTTGGCGGTCTCGACCTGGCTACCCAGCTTGAACAATAAGGTGTTGCCTGGTAGAGCGGAGGCTCTGACTTGATCTTGAGCTATGATCATGCATCGCATAAAATCCTGAGTCGTATAAGATCCCAAATCTTTTTTCTTGGAGTTTAAAGAATTGTCCCGCTGCACACCAAAAGAAGCTAGAAGGACTTCTTGTGGGTGGTAATTCTGATGTCTCCAGTGAGCCGCCACCAAAAACGCTGGGTCATTGGCCACCAGACTGCTGTCGTAGAGAACACAGGGGTGGCTTCTTTGGTCGAGCAACTTGTAACCCTTGGAACCAATGGGAGGAGACAAAGCCCCTGCCAGTATATCTCTAAGCGCAATGTCTTGGCTGAAATCCGGAAGGGACTGAGCATCGTAAAAGGGAGTATTTGGCGGGCTTACTGTGTCAGAAGAAAACAAGTACGGTAATCGGGATCCAGCTTCGAACAAAGGGAAGATGACGGATTGATGAGGGCCTGTGAGACTTGCCAGGGTCTGCTCTTCAGGGAAAAGTGTGTGTAGGAATTGGGTGTTGCAGCCTGGAGAAGAGTTCTTGCAGGGAAGCAGGGACCAGGATTTTTTGGGGGGAATCTGGCGAGAATCCTCCAAGAGTATTTCTTGGATTTTTGAGGCAGAGTAAAGATAGTCGCCGCCGGGAGAGCGGGCCAGAAACAAGCTTGCTAAAAGCTGCTGCCGTGAGCTGGCGGCTATTATGTTAGCTTCTCGGATAAGGTTTGTGCCTTTTTCTTGCTCCACTTTCCTGAAAAATGAAGCAAACGCGCCCCACGCAGCGCCATTGCCAGAAAGAGAAATTCCAAAGCTCTGCAGGGGGGTTGGCTGCTGGTGTGATAGGCCAAACCGTAGCGGATGTTTATCGTATAAATTAAAATCCTCAATAAGGCTGCAATAAACTTTTAGAAAAACTATTAATAATAGTGTTGCTTTTAAAATAATTTTATTTAATCTCCCCCAATTAATGATTATTAATTATTTCTTAATACTTAATTTTATTTAAAATATTTTAACAAGTCAACAATGCAGGGGGCGAAGTCTCTTCAGGTGCGGGGGGAGGCCACCAGGAAATAGTTCGTGGCCGGTGTATCGATCAGGCGCCATGCCCAGTGACGGGGCGAGAAGTGAAGGCCCCTTAGTTGAAGTGTGTCAAAGCCTGCTTGTGCACAGATTCGAACAAGTTCGGAGGGCCTAATGAAACTCTTCCAGCGATGGGTGCCGCGGGGTGCCCACTCCAAAAGGTATTCTGCCAGCAAGATGCCTTCACAGAAAGAACGAAAATTTCGGTGGAGGGTGGAAAGAATGAGCAGCCCGCCAGGCCTTATAAGGCTTCGGCATTGGTCAAGGAAGGCCGGCACATCTGGGAGATGCTCCAGGATCTCCAAGGCCAAAAGAACATCGAACTTATGTCCGTCCCCTGGGAAATTATCCACGGATCCCACCTTGTAGTTTATATCCAGCCCTAAGGCCGTGCCATGTTGCTGGGCGCACCTGATGGCAGACTCTGAGGTATCTAAACCCGTCACCCAGGCGCCCAGGCGGCACAGGGGCTCGGCCACAAGCCCGCCACCACACCCAATATCCAGTATTCTTAAGCTCTGGAAGGGGCGGGGGGAGGTGCGATCCAGACCCCAGTGAAGACATAAAACCTCTTTTATATATTCAATCCGCGCCGGCGTCATGCGATGGAGTGCCCGAAAAGGACCGTCTTCTTGCCACCAAGCCCCTCCCTCTTTCAAAAAAAGAGAGCCTGGGAGGGTGTGCTCGGGTTGATTCGTGCTATTTTTTTGATTAGACATACTGTAAATGTTGTCGCTGATAAGCCCTAATAAAGAAAGAGAGATCACCATGACCCCACCGGCATCTTCTTCTGCCGCACCCTTTTCCAAGGGCGGCGACCATTTAAATCGCTTATGGAAGAGGGGTCAAGAATTTTTAGGGGTGCGCTTCAGTATTCTGGGGGGCGCCATGACCTGGGTTTCTGAAAGATCCCTGGTTTCTGCCATCTCCAACGCAGGAGGTTTTGGCGTGATTGCTTCGGGTTCCATGGATCCCCAGGCTTTGCGAGCCGAAATAAAGGGCACGCGCGCTCTTACGAAAGAGCCCTTCGGGGTTAACCTCATTACGCTGCACCCCAACCTGGCAGCTCTCATCCAAGTGTGCTGCGAGGAGGGTGTGGGTCACGTGGTGCTGGCAGGCGGTGTGCCGACCGCGGAGGCCATGGCCTTGGTCAAGGGGGGAGGTGCACGCGTGCTGTGCTTTGCTCCTTCTCTGCTTATGGCTCGAAAATTGATCCGTATGGGGGCGGACGCTCTTATCCTGGAGGGCATGGAGGCCGGGGGCCACATCGGCCCCCTTTCCACCACCGTCCTGGCCCAGGAGATTTTGCCCCACATCTCTGAAGTCCCCGTTTTTATTGCCGGGGGTATCGGGCGCGGGGAAGCTATCTTAAGCTACCTGGAGATGGGCGCGGCCGGGTGCCAACTGGGGACGCGGTTCGTATGTGCGCAGGAATCCACAGCCCATCCTCGTTTCAAAGAAGCGTTCTTGAAGGCCAATGCCCGGGATGCTGTGGTCTCGCCCCAAGTGGATTCTCGTTTCCCAGTTATACCGGTAAGGGCGCTGCATAATCAGGCCACCACAAAGTTTGTGGCTTTGCAACATCAGGTCATCCAACGGGTGCAGACCGGCGAGCTCAGCCTTAAAGAGGGGCAGCTGGAGATCGAGCATTTCTGGGCAGGCGCTCTGAGACGAGCTGCGGTGGAGGGCGATATTGAAGGTGGGTCTCTAATGGCGGGTCAAAGCGTGGGCATGGTCACCTCTCAGCAGACTGTTCAGGAGATTCTTCTGGAATTGGTGCATCAAGCCCGGTCAGCCTTGGAGCATAGAGCTGTTGTCCACAAGCCATAGAAGCCGGGCGCTGCAGGGTTGGGGCAGAAAATTTTTAAAGCATGCCACCTCGGTCTTCTCCAAAAGATAGGATTGACGGCGCGGGCGCTCTCTGTTAGTGTCGCTGACAGTTATAGTTTTTCAATAGGAGATTTTATGAATTCTTTCAAAATAAAGGCCCTTAGGTCTACAGCTTTGTCCCTTGTGTTGTTGACGGGCTTTGCCTCTCAGGCATCAGTTTCTTCCAGCAGCTGGGAAGACAATCTGGATGCCAACAGCGTGCGGTTTCTGACAAGCGCCCTTGAAACTTTGCGCAACCCAAACATTGTCTGGACTCCTCGCGCTCATACCATCACGAAAAACGAGCTTGCGCAGGCGGGAATACCTGCCAACCTCTTGTCATCGGATGTGGGGGCTATGCACGCTCTAGCAACCAAAGCGTTGGCTAAAGCCAGGGCCGCGGCCTCGGTGAAAACAACGTTTGAGGGGGGCTCTAAAAAGCAGGATGACTCTACCTCTGCTGTTGTTCCCGCTTCCTTAGAAGCTCTTTCTGTTGAGATAAAGCAAGGGCTGGCGGACGTTGACCTGGCCTACGATGCTAAAGTAAGGAAATTTCCCCATGTCTTAAGGGGAGCAGAAAAGCTCCTAGCAGATTACATAAAAGATTTGAGGGGGAAGAAACTGAGACTATGTACGGAAGTCCTTTCCAACAATATGGACCTCTTGTCAGCTTTGGAGGACAAAGGAGAGAGAGAGCGTCCCTCTTTAGACCTAGCTCGACTACTGAA
>CAYXFG010000042.1:0-8535 GCA_964464225.1 uncultured Holosporaceae bacterium | reverse complement strand
TTCTGAAGAAGCCTTGACTTTGCCACATACCGGGGCGGCTAAACACAGGATGACCATAGCACATGCCTCCATGAGCCAAAAAAGCCAGCGCATCTGAGAAAAAGGTTTCACGGAGAGGGGGGGGCCGTTTCAGAAGATGAAGAGGCGGGGTCTTCCTCTATTCCCAAAAGGTGTCTGAGCCCTTCCAAAGAGCTGCCAGCGCTTGAGAGTTCATTGAGGAGGCCTGAAAAATCGAGGTTTCCCCACCGGACGGCCCTTTTAATCAAGTAGGGTGCGGGGCTATGGGGGTCTAACTGCCTGAGATAGTCAGCGGCTTTATCAATCACAGCGTAGGCTTGAGATCGTCCTTGAAGCGCCTCTTCTATGACCTGGGAAGTTGGGGCACCCTGGGTGAGAGGTGAGAGGCTAGACGGCTCCTCCGTTTTAGGTTTCTGCAGAGCGGACTTTTCTGAAATGAAATGATTAAAAAGATCTTTGAGTTTATCCAACTGTGCTATGAACTTGTTTAAAGAAGGACTGTGGTCGCCCAGCTTTTCGTCTAAAAGCGCCTGTAGGGTGGTGACAATTTGTGTGGTTTCTTCTACTTCTTGTCGGAAAAATACAAAGTCCTCCAAACGTGTTCTTGCCAGAGCCCCTTCGAAATCCTTTTTGTACTGTTCCCAGTCGGTGGGTTTTAAATCCTTCTCTAAAAAAACTTTTGAATTCCCCTGGAGGTTGAGGTAGTCCCCGTAGGTATAGCAGCGATCATAGGCGTCGTTCGCCAGGGTAATCTTGACTCGGTCAAGCTTATTAGACAATTTTTCATTGAACCAGACATAAGGGGCAGCGCGGTACTCTGGGTCCGATTCATTCAAAGAAGGGTAAGCCTCCTTCCAGAATTTTCTTGTTAGTTTCAGCAGCAACAGGGTGCCCAGCTTGGCTCCGCTAAGGGAATAAAGGTTTATCCAAGCTTCCACAAGCCAGCAGGCTACCAACAGGTCTTTGGACTTACGCATAAGTACAAACGAGCAAAGCTTCTCTACTTTTCTCCAATCAGCGGTTTTTATCTCCTGCTGCCAAACGCCTTGAGGCAGGAAGGCATCTTCTCGGAAGGCTTCTTGGATAGAAGTATACTCCAGAGATAGCCTAATGTCTGAGCCCCCGGGATTGGGACCGGGGAAAGGTTTCATGAACTTCTTTAGTTCATTGATAAGGGGAAGAGTTTTCATAGCAGAGGAGAGACCCTAAAGAGGGGGGCCTTCACAGGGAACTGGGGCACACGGAAGTCTGTGGCGCTGGTTCCTCCCACGGTCTGGGGCTGAATTTGGTCGAATAACAGAGCCGTTTCCAAAGGGGCGCCCTGAGGGGAATCAGACATGGGGACTGCAAACTTTAAAATCGTAGTGTTGTTAAGGTTGCCTCCCTCTTCAGGAGTGGCGCGGTGGATCATTATGGCCCTTAATAAAGACCAGGCTCCTTCATAAATGAAAAGAGAGCGCCCTCCCAGTTTCACAAGAGCGGGAAGAGAGGGTTTCTCTGCCTGCTGGAGGGGGCTTTGCACGGACCATTGAAAGCCAAAGGAGACGGGTTTGCCTGACACCCATTCCACATTGAGGTTGTTCCCATCCTGAGCAAAGCTTAGAGCCTTAGTGCCGTTTAGGAAGGCCCAGTCCGTGACGTTTTGGTTCAAATTGGATTTGAACTGGTTAACGTTGAAATTCAAGAAGAATTTCACAGAGGGAGGTTCACCTTTGCTGCGGGGCGCAAAGTAAAGCAGGAAGAAATCTCTGACAGATAGTATCTGAGAGAGAAAGTCCTTCGAGTTTTTCCATTGCGGGTCTGCAGCAAATTCTTTCTCCATGCAGCTTAAGACCTCGGGGGTGAAGCCATTCAAAAGTTCAAACAACCGTGTCATCATTTCCCATGAGGCCTCTCCCTCTATACGGGAAGTTTCAGGGGGCTTGTCCATGAAAGGGAAAAGCATAGCCAAATTGTCATTGAAGAAGGAGGCCACCTGGTTATAAAGTTGCGCGCCTTTCTGTGCGGTGAGTTTCTCGCATCTTACGTACATTCTCCTCATAATCTCGTTGCGCTTCTGGATGAAGTAATCGCTGCTTTCTGCGTTGAACGTTTGAGGAGACAAAGCAACCAGGCAATTCTCTCCGGTGATGACGTTGCCTTCGGTCTCCATAAAATTTTTCAAGATGTTTATGGAGGGCGCAGCCTTCGATTTCTGAAAGGAGACTGCCTGTCGCAGTAGGCTGTCCCACTTGGTGATTAATTTTATCTGTTCTACATTTAGATCAAAGTTATCAGACTTGAAGAATTCAATGAGAGGGCCTGCGTATTCCAAGATTAGGGAAATAATCTGGGAGGTTTGGTTGTCGAAGTAGCTTTGCATTTGAGGCTGATCCACCAGAGTGTAGGCTGACAGCATGGCGTCTTTCCCTCCACTCCAACGCTGAAAATTAGGATCAGAGGACGTATAGAAAGAGCTCTCCTGAAGGCCTGCATCTACCAAAGCAAGAAGGGAAAACATCTGCTTGAGGAGAAGCCCTTTCAAGCGTATATAGGGGTCTCTGGCATTGATGCTCTGGAGTTCCTTTAAAAGAGAGATCAGAAGAGGCGTCACCTCTGTTATGTTATTCATGTGCATCTGGGCAGCTTCCTGAGAGCTGGTCCCCCAAGAATAGACGGGTTGAGGAATGAAAGTTTGAGCGCGCCCCAGCATGGCTGATATGTTACTGCCTGTCTGCGAACGGCCCACGATATGCAAGGTATTTTGCAGGCCAGCGGGGTACAAGCCGATGTTATCCTTCATGAAATTCTTATAATCCTCTATAAGCGCAAGGCTACTTTTGAGAGATTCAGGGTTCCAATACATATATTGCTGGGGGGGGAGATCTGTTTTAAAAGGCTGACCTGATACTTTTTGCATGAAAGGCTGCTCTAGAAGCTCATTTAGGCCCTTTTCCAAAGCAATCAACCCGGGCGAGGGGACAAGACGATTTTGCTCGTTAGAGACGATCAGGAAGTTGCCAGTCAAGGGGGACCCATAGCTGAGAAGATATTTTGTGGCTTGGTCGTAAAGGACCTTGGAGACCTCTCCCAAGCGTGTAACAAGGTCTTTGTTGAAGATGGAAATGTCTTGGAGCTTTTGAAGCAAATGTTGATACCTAGAGCCTGGATCAAAAGTAGCCCCCGTAAGCCATGCTCCGGAAGAATTAGTTAAAAAAGTCATAAGAGAGTGGATCTCAGAAACTGTCTTCCTAAAACCTTCGGCATCCCAGTCAGGAGTATTTTCTATCTGCTGCAGTGTGGACTGCAAAGACTGCGCCAAGGCATAGTTGTACTCCGGGTCCAAGATGCGTTTTAAGAAAGCGTTATAAAGGCTGTAGAGCTTCTTCTCCGCAGACAATTTGAAATTGTTTAAGTCAAATTTCTGGAGAGGTGCCCCGCCCAGAACCAAGTCTTTAGCCTGAGGGTGTTTATTAAAGAATCCGGGCTTGAATTTGTAGCCGTAGAGATAAGAAATGAGATCTGAGAATGCGGTCATGCTCCTGCTCTCTTCCAGAAGGTTATAATAGACTTGCATCTTATCTAACTTGAGGAGGGCATCTACATAGCCTTCCAAAACCAGGAATTCAGGGGTGGATGTGGGATCCAAAACCTGATGGTCCACATGAAACTGGGGGGCTTCTTTCAAAAGCAGCTCGTAGGCCTTAATCCTTAGAAGGATCTGAAGGTCTCGTTTTACCGCTTTTTCATAAAGTCTTGTGATGGAATCCCTTAAAACAGACCGGTGATAGCTGTACCAAGAAGGGAAAAGGTAAGGAATCCAAAGCCTATTCTCATAAAACTGCTCCATCAGAGCAAGCACCGAGCGCCCCCGCTTCTCAAGAGCTAAAGCATTGTAATTGCCTTCTATGTCTTTGGTCTGGCCTTCTTGAAGGGCCTCTACTATATCTAGGAGGCATGGGCTAAAAACCTCAACTAGACGGGTCAGTTCTTGATTACCTTTGTACAAGATGCTGGAGGCTGCTATGACCCCCATCACGAGAGCAGCCTTTAATAAGGTCACCAGGCGGCCGGCCGACTTGAAATATCCAGGAGCTGGCACAGCCAGTCCCACCTGGTTAAAAATCTTAACGGACAGAAAGTCTTTTATGAAAAATTGGGGGATGCGAGATTCATCCTCATTTTTCCCAGTCAAAAATACGCCTTGCAAGGAAAAATTCTGCTTATAATTACCCTCTCCCATGAGTACGCTCAGGAAATCTTGGAGCCCCTCCTTTAGAGAAGCCATGGAGCTAGGTAAGACCATTAAATCGTCCGCATACTTGCCCGCATCAGCTCTGGAAAAAATGCGGAGGGTGGCATTGAAAATATCATTTTTTATAGACGATATAATCTCTTGAGCCCAAGAGGATTCATAGGGTTGTTCCGTGCCATAGGGTGACGACCATCCCATCATTTCGTTAAGAGCTTTGGCAGGCAGCTCATGACAAAACCCAGAAAAACCAGGGAGCTCTTCGCACTCGGTAATAAGAACGGTTATGGGAAGACGCATGCCAAAGTATTTTTCAGTTTTGGCAAGCTGCTGAGTAACAAAGGTTGCGATTCGGACCAGATCAAAGCGTGGCTCCGAGGCAGATCGGTTCAGGAGGGTGGAAGCCGAAACCGTAAGGATAATGGCATCCAAGGGTCTTTTGTATCGAAAATGCCGCAGGGCCTTCAGAAGATCTTTCCATTGTGCATGCAGGCCAGGGTTCTTGTCTGCAAGGGTATCGGCGCTGACTTCAAGCACAATGGCCTGTTCAAAGAACCACCATTCCAGAGCAGGCTTTAATTCAGGGAGGCCAAAGTTAGGGCTGGGGATGGGATTGGGGAGACCGGAGCCTTGTAACAAGGCCGTGTTTTTAAGACCTTCAGCGCTTACCATAAGGTACCAAGGCATCTTATATTTATAGTCCGAGGTGCCGATAACAATGCGCAGGGTGCGTAAGCTGAGGCGGAAGGAGTCGTAAATGGGCCCTATAATCCTAAGCCTGAGGAAAGCCAGAAGTTTAAAGAGCAGGCTCTGGGCTTGCAGCGGGAAGTGATAGCCCAGCTTCTTCTCTCTGGAAATAAAATTCTTCAGCTTTTGGAAGAAAGCCTGCCCCTCAGCTTCTATGGTTTTTAGGGATCCTTTCAGCCCCTGGCCTGCTAGATAGACGCCCAGCATGAAGATAGCAGAAATGAAGAGAAAAAGACCTGCCATGTAAAATGCGAAATTTTCCATTATCCTAGGACTTCATAGCGTTGAATTTCCCCTATAAGGGGAGAAAGCTTGTGGACCTTGATAGTCCAAAGAGCCCAGGAAAAAACCATGAAAATTACGGCACAGCCTCCGAGAGCAAAATACCACTTCTGAGGGTCGGGCACTTCTGGCTGCTGGCGATGCACGATAAAATCCCCATAAGCGCTGGGGAAAAAGTAGGCATACTGCCTTCCCTCCTCAGAAGAGGGAACTGCAATGCAGTCATAAAGATTTTTGGCATAAGTCCTAAGAATTCCAATGTCTGGCTCCCCTCGGTACTTACCCTGAAAGCCCAGGCCTATGGCCATTAGGTACAGAGCTCCAAGGTCTAGATCAGCACGCTGAGCGTCCTCCAGAAACGTGTCAATGTTCTGAAAGATTTTTTGGCCGGCATCTTGAGAACTGAAAAGAGAAGATTCAAGCAGGTTATCCTCCCATTCCTGCCGACCTTCCCAGTCTATATTTAAGAAGACTTCGTCCGCCAGGCCTACCATAACGTACTGTCCTTGCCTGAAATATCTCGAGGCATAGCCACCCGCTTGGTCCTGTACAGTTTCTTGCTGGTTTTCCAAGAAGTCCACAAGAACCTGCTTTATTTTTTGAGCCTTTGAACGATTTCTTGGGAAATTTTCCTTCTGCACCCCTTCGGGAGCGAAATGATCTCCGCTCTCAAGGGCCCAAGCTTTTAGCCTTAAGAGCTCCAAGTAGAATCTTTTAAAAGAACTGACTAAGAGAGAATTTTCAAACCTTTCGGGTGTCATGGGCTTTACTCTCGCCTAGCTGGCTACGTAGAGAATGATTTCTCGGGGTTGATTTTCAGATGTACCCGAAGGGTTGAAAATCATCAGAGCGTCATTTTCTTTAATGTATTCCTTATCCAAGGTAAGTTGCGCCAAGATCTGCCGTGAACTGATCACAAGTCCCAGTTGAGGGACCTGCTCGACTAGAGTGCGTTCTGCTCCAAGGACGCGCCGCTCTCTGACAGACTGGGCCACGCTTGAGGAACAGATAATAGCCCCTTTGATCCATTCGATGACATCCGCCGCAGGTTGCTGGTCTAGGAGGGTGATTCCAACCGTCAAGAGGCTGTCTTGTAGCCACTCTCCTTTAGTTATAAGAGAGAAGATGCCGTTTGTTTCTGCAAAGGGAACGGCAACGGCGGGAGACCAAATAGTCGATACAGCCTCTTCTAAATAATCCATGACTGGTGAAAAATTAGCAAGGAGGTTGTTATGATCATAGGTTGGGAAGACCGGAGGCAATTTGCCTTTAGAGGTTTTAGAAAGCCCTCCTGCCGCCGTGCACAGCGCACGGTAGAGAGTAAACGGATGTAAAGCCTCAGCTTGATACAGGACCTCCAGGGCTGGCATTTGCTCCACAAGAATGTTGTAGATTTGAATGTAGTGCTGAAAAACCGGCCCCACGTCCTGTACAATCAAGCTTTGTATGCGCTCGGAGAGATAAGTGGCTTGACCTCTCATGCTGGCGATAAGTTTAGAAAAGCGCTGCATCACGGACGGCAGGGTAGAGACCAAAGTGGTGGGCGGTAAGAACTCACCCACCGTATACATGTTGTTCAAATATTGCAATTTTGCCAGGGGGAAACCTACATAATGCGAGGGCAGCACCCCAAACGTGGCCACCAAAAAAGGCTTAATTTTTAAGAGGGCCAGGGTTATGGAATCTGTGCCAGTGTTTAAGTCGGCAGTAGGGGCCGATTCCAAGGAAATGTAGCGAGCGTCTTCCCCCGATACGACGGATGTTCCTGAATTCCTTGCAACGACCGCCAGGTATAGCGTGACAGGCTCTGTAGAGATCTTTTCTTTCAGGCTTTCCACTTCTACGGAAATGTCCAAAGGGGCGCCCTCAATTTTTTGTACAATAGAGCCATCCGGCATAAGAGCATCTACACTCTTCAAAGACACTTTCCCGGCCGCCAACAGAGCTGGATCAATTTGGTAAGATCTGACTCCCCAGAACCAGGGACAGCTTATGGAAAGGTAATACAGCCCCCTTATTTCCAGCTCAGTGTGCATCTGCTGATAATGCTGAGGATAAAGAAGCTGGCCCTCATACCACTGGACCAGTGGGGGCACGGAAATCGGAGATACTGTCGTCATAGCCTCACCTTCTCTCGTAGTTTTTACATCCTGGCATTTTTTATTTACGAGGGTTATTATTCACCACTTTACAGTGCCCTCGCTGAGAACTCAAGATCTAACAATACGCTTGGGCTCCAGCTTTCTTGGCTCGAAGGGAAAGCGGAGGGACTTTAGGGTCAGGCGTGATCTCTCAGGCTATTTACTTTTTTGCTCACAGACGCCTGTAACGAAGGGTAGCCATGGTGTGGCAATGTTTCTTCCTGGAAACGCTCGTAATAGGAAAGGGCCTGCGCATGGAGCCCCCTTTTTTCGCAGAAGACTCCCAGGTTGTAGTAAAGGAGGGGGGATTCCTCTCCTTGCCGCAGGCTTTTCTTGGTCAGGTGAATGGCCATTTCCCAGTCCCCAATTTCAGCATAAAGTAGGCCCAGCTCAGCCCAAAGAGCTGTGCGCGCTGTGGAATGTTTCAGGAGATCCCAGATGCGGGCAATCTTCTCTTTTGGAACGAGAGTCTCATCCAGGCGGATAAGCTGCAGGCGAGACCAAGTCGCATGATTTCCCTGGGCTATGCTCATCTTCTCGAAAATTTCCCGCGCCTTGGCGGTTTGGCCTGAGTACATGTAACACAGTCCCAGCGTATATCTACCTTGGTCGCTCTGTGCGTCATCTTTCATGGATGCTTCGAAAAGGGGGATAGCCTCTTTGTAATACCCTTTTTGATAAAGGGCATAACCCTGTTCGAGAAAGTCTTGAGGCAGATTAGGTTCGACCTGAACCAGAGGTGCAGCAGGTGGCAGAGCAGTAGATTCCTTGTCAGAAGGCACGTCAGATTCTATGAAGTCTATCTCAGGGGAGACCGGCATTTCCAGAGGCTTTTTCAGGCTATTGGCGCTCGCTGGACGCGGTGCAGGCATAGACGCATACTCCGAAAAAAGGAACCAGCCAGTAACACATAAGGCTGCCCCTCCTATAAATAGGGAGATCCAATTTTTAAAGCCTGGAGGGATGCTTCCCTTAAAAGAGCCCCAGTGGACTGCCTCTTTCCCTAGGGAAGACCAAAGAGAAGCAGCTGATCTGCCGCGCCATTCTCCTGCGGGGGGCTGAGGGGGGCTGGGCCGAGGAGGTAAGGATTCCATCACTTAGACCTCTCACGCGCCC
>CAYXFG010000041.1:0-8550 GCA_964464225.1 uncultured Holosporaceae bacterium | reverse complement strand
TCTCCTGTATTATACTTCGCTTTGAGAAGATTAAAGAATTTAGGGACATTATGAAAAATAACGTAAAGGACTTACGCGTTTTGCAAATCCTGCCGGCTCTGGATATGGGGGGCGTGGAGAGGGGAGCTCTCGACCTTGCCCTTCATCTTAGGGAAAAAGGGGCCTTCCCGGTGGTGGCCTCTTCTGGGGGACGCTTGGTATCCCTTTTAAGGAAGAAAGAAATTATCCACGAGTATCTACCGCTCGCCTCTAAAAATCCTTTTACCATCTGGAGAAACATAAGAAGGATCGTGGCCCTTATTAAAAAGCACCAGATCAGCCTGGTCCATGTGCGCAGCCGAGCTCCCGCTTGGAGTGCCTATTTTGCCTGCCATCAAACAGGCGTGCCTCTGGTGACCACTTTCCACGGCGTGTATAACTTTAAGTCAAAAATTAAGAAGGCTTACAACAGTATCATGACATGGGGCAGTAAAACCATTGCCGTTTCCCAATACGTAGCCCAGCACCTGAAGACCACCTACGGGGTGCCCGCCGAAAAGATAACCACGATTCCCCGGGGTATCGATTTTTCTATCTTTGACCCCGCCCGAGTCACCCAAGCCCGCATGGAAGCTGTCATGCACCACATGCAGCTGCCTGATGACAAGTTTATTGTTCTTCTGCCCGGACGTCTGACGCGTTTGAAAGGGCATGCTGTTCTGCTGGATGCCCTCTCCCGCCTGGACAGGGATGATGTTCTGTGCCTGTTTGTGGGCAAGATCTCTAACAAGTCTTACGAGAAAGAGCTGGAAAAACAGGCTGCCTCCTATGGGCTTAGGCACCGGCTCTATATTCTGGATGAATGCAAGGATATGCCCGCTCTTTACAAGCTTGCCAATCTGGTGGTATGTCCGTCCTCCCAACCGGAAGCCTTTGGTAGAACCGTCGCTGAAGCCGCCGCCATGGGGTGCTCCATCATCGCCAGTAACCACGGAGGCGCAGCTGAAATCATAACCCACGGCGAGACGGGATGGCTGTTCCCTCCCGAGGACAGCCGGGCCTTGGCCCAGCTCATAGACCAGGATTTAAAATCTCCCCCAGAGAAAAGGAGAATCCTCCATGAAAAGGCCATGGAATCCGTGCGCCGGAATTTCGATATAAAGAACATGTTTTCCAAGACCTGCAAGCTTTACCAGGATGTCAGCACCCATACCTCCTGATAACCGTCCCATTCTTGTCATAAAACACGGGGCCCTGGGGGACTTTGTGTTCGCGCTGGGAGCGATGAAGTCCATCCGGCAGCACCACCAGGGGTGCCCCCTTTATCTTCTGACGACCCCTCCTCTGGCAACATTTGCGCAAAAAGCTGGGTACTTTGATGAAATCCTTCTGGATCCCCGCTCCTCTTTTCTTAAAGATCTTGGGGGCAACCTTTCCCTTTTGCGGGAGCTAAAGAAAAAAGGATTCCGGCGCATTTATGACCTGCAGCGTTCGCGGAGAACGTTGTGGTACTTCCGCATCCTAACTGCTCTTCCAGGCGTTGCTTCTGAATGGAGCAATCTTCACAAGAAAGCTGCCCATTTTTACCCGTTAAAAGACAAGTATCAAAAGCATATCTTGGATATTAATCGGGAACAATTGGAGAAAGCCGGGCTTTCCCACATACAGCCCCCCTCTTTTGAATGGTTACAGGATGGGGAGTCTTCTACGCGTCCCACAGAACCTTATTTTCTGCTGGTGCCTGGCTGCTCTCCCAGTCAAACCCACAAGCGATGGCCTGAAGCTTATTATGTGGAGATTGCTCGCCGGCTACGCCACCAGGGCCTTACGCCCGTGGTCATTGGGGGTGACTCGGAAAGAGAACTGGGATCCCGCTTGGAACAACAGTGCCCGGGGCTTATTAATCTTGCGGGATCGACCTCTTTATTTGATTTACCTTCTTTGGCACGCCATGCGCGCGGAGCTTTGGGACACGATACGGGTCCCCTCCACATTATCCACTTCAGTGGGTGTCCTTCCTTATTCTTGTTCTCCTATTCTTCGGGGCCGCACCTCTGCGGGCCCACCCAAGGCCCCAGCAAAGTCTTGCAGTCTCCTAATCTGCAGGACCTGCCTCCTTCCCGGGTCTGGGAAGAGTTAACTCTTATGCAAAGAAATCACCGCGCCTGACCGCCTTCTTCCTTGACCCTTTGCCTGCCACCTCATCGTCGATTGAATCTTGGCTCTTTTTCTGGAATACTGAAAACAAGGAAAAATCAAGTAATAAGGGGGAGACGCGTGTCCAAGAAACTAATTTCTGCAGCCATGATGATGGCTTTTTCACATCTGGAGGGAGCCGCCGCCCCTGGGGTACCTGACTACAGAGCGTCACCTCAACCGGCCTCTTCGCCGGGCCTAACTTTACCTCCTCCTCTTAAGCAAACACCGCTCACCTACGAGAAATGTTTTGGAGTTAATGCCCCGGAGAGCAATTCCTGCGCCCACGCTTCTTTTGCCGGAACCACCGCCTACTTTAGGGGAGAAGCTTCTCAGTGTGCGGGCACGGCCCCCGGGTGCGACCCTTCCGCTTGGATCTGGGTACCCAAAGGCCTGTGCACATTTATTGTAGCCGGCGCCGACCCTCAAGGGCGGATTCTCCATGGTACCTTGGAACCCACCATGAAGCGAGGTTTCCCTGCAAAATGCACGCCCTATGACGAAGTGCTTGTTCAAAGTGATTCTTCTGGCTTGGGGGCATGAATCTTCTGAAACGGAACGGCGTAGGCATAGGACTGAGGCTGGTCCATGCACAGCAAATCTTATTCAGCCTGCCCAAGCTCGATTGGCTGGAGATTCATCCAGAAAACTTTCTGACGCCGCCTCGCAGAGCTTTGTTGCACAAGATTAATCAGCATTACCCCCTCAGCTTCCATGGGGTGGGTCTTTCCCTGGCCTCCCCCCAGCTGGACCCTGATTATTTGAAAATTTTGGTGGAAATGGTTAAAGAATTTGACCCCATTTTTGTCTCGGACCATCTGTCCTGGAACGCGTTCGGGGGCCTTTACTATAATGACCTCTTCCCCATCCCCTATACAGAAACGTCCCTTGATCACCTGTGCGCCCAAGTGGATAAAGCTCAATCGGCCCTGGGGCGGCACCTTTTGGTGGAAAATCCATCCCGCTATATGGGTTTTCAAGAGACAACTTTCAGTGAAGGAGACTTCATGATCAAGCTGGCTGACAGAACGGGTTGCCACATTTTACTGGATCTTAATAACCTGTATGTGACGGCCCATAATAACCAAGAACGGGCTTCAACCTTGCTGTCTTCCTTCCAAAACAGCCCTCACATCAAGGAGGTGCATTTGGCGGGTCACAGCCGTCATGCCTTGGGAGACTCCTCTTTCCTCATAGACGACCACGGGTCTTGTGTGGCAGAGGACGTATGGGCCTTATATGAACAGCTTCTTAAAGGCACGGGGCCTCTTCCCACCCTCATTGAGTGGGACACTCACCTACCCCCCCTCTCGGTACTGATGGACGAGGCCAGGAAAGCACAGACTTTTTCCCAGCAATGTATCGCTCTTCATGTCTCTACACACTAAACAGGAAGAATTTTGCAAGGCGCTTGGGGATGGGCAAGTCTCAGCTCTGAACATCATACCCAGCTCTATTCCTGCTGACCTCCGGCTCTTTATTCATCATCATAACTGCCGCTCCAGTCTTTTAAATCATTTGCGCGAGGGCTTTCCGAAAACCTGCGGGCATCTGGCGCCTGGGGCCTTTGATTCCCTGGCTTCAGAATTTATTAAAGCCTGTCCCCCTTCCTCTCCCTTTCTTTTATTCTATGGGAGTCGATTTCTTGAATTTGCCCAAAAAAGGCTCAGTGACCCTGGGGCCTTGTCCCTTCTTAGGCTCGAGGGCGCCCTGCAGAAACTTCTTCAGGTGTGTCCTCCTGAAAATGCAGAGGTACTGGCTTTGATAAGAGGGTTATCTGCTTTGGATCTTGAAAAGCTGTCTCTGGAGCTGGCAGATTCTTTCCACATCATGGGATCTCGCTACCCCCTCCATCATTTATGGGAGGAACCGGGGCGGGCTCTGGAGGTATTGCCCTCCTGGTATTTCATTTGTTCCGATGCCTACGGGACAGAGGCTCGGATCCAGCCTATCTCTGAGGCCACTTTCTGGTTTATCTCAGAGCTGAGAAAGGGGGAGCCCTTGGGCTGGTGCTGTAAAATAGCCTACGAACGGGATCAAGACTTTGGGCTACCCCCTTCGTTGGCTCTTATCTTGCCCCATATCGTCAAAGCTTCTGCCTGGCGCGCCCCGGACAGGTGAGCCTGGTCAAATGCGGATGTCGATGGAAGCGTTCCTTCTCAGATCGCGCAGCCTTTGTTCGGACAGGGCGTTCATCTTTTGGCTGAAAATTTCGTTCTCAGTATTTTGGATCTGGGACACCATGGCTGAATCCACCAGGGTCTTTTTACACACGATAAAAAAGACAAGTGTTCCTGCTTTTTTGTTCAAGATGCCTGGGCTGGGTACGCCTGGATCTAGAGGGCTGAGGACTCTCTGTAAATCCGGCGTCAGATCTTGAAGGCGCATATCGTTATAAATGTGAAGTTCCGACTTTGTGATCTGCTCAGCCAGTTGATCAAAGTCTTCACAGCTTGTAGCCGTGGAGACAAGCTGGTTCAAGCGCGTCCCTTCTTTCTGCAAGGCTGCAGGATCTTCTAGGATCGGAGGGTCAATTTTGATCTCCAGCTGGCGCGCCGTGAGCACAGCATGTTTTATGGAGGGACCTTTTTTATCGATGAGGAAAACCAGTTTCACCGCTTCAGGAGTAATGACAGGCGTAGACACTTGAGCGGATTTCAAATTTTCCACCACAGGCACCAATTCTTGCTCTAGCATATCCTGGTGAATCCACCCAATTTCTCCGGCGTTAACCACGGAGGGAGACTCGGAAATCTCTTGAGCGATAAGCTGAAAGGGCTTGCCTTGACGCATTTCCTTCAAAGCTTGCAAAAGTCGGTTTTTTTGAGCTTTGCCGTCATCCCCAGGCTCGCGGTAGAGGACAATCTCAGCCAGGTGATATTGAGGGTTATCAGCGGTCACCGGCCGCACAATGGCATCAATATCCTTCTTCCTCATTTGAGTGGTGTCGGCATAAAGCTGTTGAATGTAGAGACGCCAAGCGTGATCAACTTTGATTTGATCGGTTACAATAGAAACCGGCAGGCCCAGACTTGCCACATCCCTGAGAAGTTTTCCCTGCGGCCAATTATTTTGCTTTTCGATAAGAGCCATGTGCTCTTTTATTTTTTCATCGGGGATTTTTATGCCGAAATTTTCCATCATCTGGGCTTTGAGCTTTTCATCCACCATGGCCTTCAGGACAACGATCTTCAATTTTTCCATTTGCTCCTGGGGAAGGATGGACTCCCGACCCAGGGTGGCCAGGCGAACCCGCTGGGCAAGATCTTGAGAGGTTATAATCTGGTTGTTGACCAAAGCGACGATCTTAGCTTCATTCACTTCTTTCTTACGGGAGGGTTTCTGCCTGGCGGCAGTGACCACCAGTTCCAGAGGAGTCCCACTGAGAGGCGCGCTGTTCTCTTCTTCCAGCATCTGGGAGAAAGGAGGGGCATCCAAATCAGGGGCGTCCTCAGTGCCCTCTTCCTCGTCCAGCAGAGTAAAGAGAGGGGTAGAAGGTAAAGACTTGTGAGGAGAGGCAGAACACCAGCCCCCGGGGGCCATCACCCAAGACAGGGGCCATACCAAGGCTGCCGCCATAGCCAGGACTAAAGGGGAAAGGAAAATCGACCCCCTTTGATAGTGTCTAGAAAACATCATTTTTGCTCTTGGAAAATCTATCCAAACCAGTTACTAATATGCCTTATCTATAATTCACCTGGAGAAAGCAAGTCAATCGTTTAAATGGGGTCCTCACAAAATACATTCCAGTCCTCGGTTCCATGGGGGATTTCGTCCAGGCGGCTGCCCGACCTCCCCTTCCATGCTTAAGCTTTCCCGTTATATCGCTCAAGAAGTAGGCAAGTCGTTCCTTTTCACGCTATCGTTACTGATTGCTGTCATATGGGCGGTTCAGTCTCTGAAATACATTGGACTTATCTTGAAATCTCAAGAATCTCTGGCTGTTTTCTACCATCTGATTCTTATGACTTTACCAGATTTATTGGTCATCATCCTGCCCATTTCTCTTTTTCTGTCTTTAATCTTTGTCTACAACCGCCTACAGGTGGACAGAGAGCTGGTCTCTTTCTCGGCGCAGGGTTATTCCCCGAGCGCACTGGCCGCCCCCGCCCTGGCTGTGGCTGCTTTGTTAACCGGGGCGGTCTACGGCATCACCCTCTTCGTTCTGCCTTGGTCGTCCAAAAACATGCGGGCCCTCGAGTCCGAGATCAAGAACTCGCTTCCCAACATCTTGGTACAGGAAGGCGTATTCAACGTGTTCAATAACGTCACCGTGTACGTCAATAAGAAGAATGGACATAACTTGGAGGGAGTCCTTGTGGCCATTCAAAAGCCTGGGGAGGACATGTATACCATCATGGCCACCGAAGGACGCCTGGTCATGGAAGATAGAATCCCCCGCCTTATTATGTTGAATGGGAACCGGCAAGAGTATAACCCTCTTGAAAAAAAACTTTCCGTTTTATACTACGATAAAACCATCGTCTCCCTTTCTGAGGGGCATAAACTGGAAGCACGACGCTCTCGAAAGCCTACGGAATTCAATATCAAAGAGTTGCTTTATGCCGCCCACCCCACCGAGTCTCTGGCCTTCAGACAGCGCCTTTATGCTGAGGGGTACCAAAGGTTATTATCACCTTGGAATTGCCTGGTCTTGGCCTCTTTGGCCCTTGTCTTCATGTTGAAAAGCCCCTTTCGGCGCGGCACAAACTCTTGGCCTGCGGGGCAAGCTACGTTGTGCGCCATTCTCTTCCAGATTTCTACCCTTGCTCTTCTCAACTATGGTGCGCGGGCTTGGGGTGGTATTATCGCAGCTTATGCCCTCACGGCTGGAACTCTAGCGCTGTGCTGGTATGTCCTGATGCACACAGCCCCTCCCCCCCGTCCCTTCAAAAAGCCCAGGAGGCGTCATGAACCATAGGCCAGTTTTCCAGCGTTACCTTTTGAAAAGCTTCTTCCTGTGGTTTTGCACAGTTACAGCTGCGCTTGCCACGATTATTTTTATTTTCAATACCAGCGAACTTTTGCGACGCTCCCACAGCCTGCCTCACTTCAAGATGGCGCAGATCCTGAGACTATCCTGCCTCCAACTGCCTGGGCTCATCGATCAGATGATCCCTTTCTCCTTCCTGTTTGCCACTATGTTTTTGATGTGGAACCTGTATCGGCGTTCTGAACTGGTTGTTTTGAGAGCCGCCGGGCTTTCTATTTGGTCTCTCATGGCGCCTATCGTTATGGGGGTGTTTATCTACAGCACGGTTCACCTGTTCCTTTTCGACCCCATCATCTCTGCGACTCAGCAAGCCAAGGAGAGGTTACAGAGCAAACTATTCGCCCATCACCAAACGGCGCCTAAAAGCCTTGCCACCATGTCTCCCAACGGGCTATGGGTGAGGCAAATCTCTAAGAATGGATATACGGTTATCAATGCAAAAAAGATTTCCAACTCCCTGCCAGGGGAAGGCCCCCTTCTGAGAGGCGTAACACTGTACGACTTTTCAGCCACGGGACGCTTTCTAAGACGCTATGACGTGCAGGAAGCCAGGATCACCAGAAAAGGATGGAACCTTTCCAAGGTGCTTCTGACAGAGTCGACCTCTCTCCTGGAGCCGGTTCCAGATTTTGTTTTCCCTACGGGGCTGACTTTGGAACGGCTTCAAAAAAGCTTTAACCCCCCCACCACTTTCAGCCTGTGGGATTTGCCCAAGTTCATTTCTCTCATTGAAGCCTCTGGTTTTTCCAGCACAGATCACAAACTATACCTCTACACTATACTTACCAAACCCTTCCTCATCCTAGCCGTGTGCATGCTGGGCTGCCTCGCCGCCTTCAGCGTCCTCAGGCGCAATAGCAATTCCATCTTTATCATGACCGGCCTGGGCCTGGGGTTCGGCCTTTATCTGCTGCATCATCTGCTTTTCAGTTTGGGGGAAACCATGCACTTTCCTCTCATTTTGTCGGCATCGGTGCCCGCCTTGGTCACACTGCTACTGAGCCTGTCTCTTTTAATTCATCTTGAAGAAGGCTAATATGGCCGTCGCTATGGATTTAAAATAACATGAAACAAAAGTGGATGACCCTGAAAACCCTTTTTTGCCTACCCTTTTTCCTGTTTTGCCTAGGAATCTCGGGGTTTGGAAAAACGCCTTCTATTCCCCACCCCCTGGACCTGCCCCTCAAAAAAAAGGGGGATTTCCTTCTAAAATCCGATTCCATCACCCATGATCAGGAATTGGATTCGGTAACGGCGAGGGGAAATGTCATCATCTCCAACGGGAAAGAAATCGTGGAAGCTGATGTTGTGACTTACAGCAAGCTTAATGATACCGTAACTGCCACGGGCCATGTGAAATACCACCAGGAAAACGGTGATGT
>CAYXFG010000040.1:3655-8599 GCA_964464225.1 uncultured Holosporaceae bacterium | reverse complement strand
GAAAGAGCTGGGCCCGGCTTCCAGTTACGTTTCTAGGAACTTTGTATGGCGCCTAGGGTTTCGGAATTACCCCCTCCACATTTTCTGGAAAGTTTATTTCAACTGGGGCTTCCCTTTTGTGAAGAAGGATTTGCTAAGAGAGGCTAGATGTTCTCTGACGGAGACTTTTATAAAAAAGAATCTATCATGAAGCAAAGGCATTTAAAAATAGTTCCCGTTTTGTTGGCAGGGGGTGAAGGCAAAAGATTGTGGCCCCTGTCTACGGAGGAGACGCCTAAGCAGTTTTTAGACCTAATTCCTGGTCACAAAAATCTTTTCTCTAAAACATTGGAGCGTGTTTTGGGTTGTGAGCTTTTCTCAGAGCCTGTTATCGTCTCCAGAAAAAAGTACGAATCTTGGATTCAAAAAGAGTTAAAGGATCTTTCTTGCGAGGCATCTCTGCTTTGGGAGCCTTTTGCCAAAAATACCCTGCCGGCTATTGTGCTTGCCGCGCTTTTGATTTCGAGGAAAGATCCTCAAGCTTTTCTTCTAGCCATGCCTTCAGATCACATGATCGAAAAGTTTGGCTTACTGAAAAGCTTAATCCAACAAAACATCGCCCACCTTTCAGGAAGTATTTCTATCTTTGGGGTGGAACCTGATCACCCTTCTCAAGAGTATGGCTATATCTCCTACGGAGAAAAACCCTCGGCATTTGGTCTTGCGCAGGTCAGCAGATTTATTGAAAAGCCAGATAAAGCCAGAGCTGAGGCCTATATAAAAGAAGGCTATGTTTGGAACTGTGGCCTATTTCTGGTGAGGGCGGGTGTATTTCTGGAAAAAGTGGCCCACTATGAACCTAGCATTTTGGAGGTGTGTCAGAGATCTTTGCAGAAAGATGGTTCAATAAATGAAGAAGAGTTTGAGAAATGCAAGTCAATCTCCATGGACTATGGGCTCCTTCAGCACATGCAGGACTTAAAGCTGATACTGTTGCCCCAGGATTTCGGATGGTGCGATGTAGGTGGCTGGGGATCTGTGAAGAAACTGACTTCTTCCCTACAGGATCAAAGGGGTAATATTTTGATAGGAAACGTTATGGCTGAAGATGTACGGAATTGTTATGTGCGCAGCAGTGGCCCCCTCTTGAAAATTGCCCATGCGGAAAATCTCATTGTGGTGGAAAATGGGGGCCAGGTTTTGGTTATGGGAACGGGGAAGCAAAATGATGACTGAAATAGGGGGTAAAGTTCGGAATTTTTTGCCCCACGACCCGAGGAAACTCTACTGGATAGGCGTCGCTTATTTGGGGGC
This sequence comes from uncultured Holosporaceae bacterium, assembly GCA_964464225.1. Taxonomy (GTDB): domain Bacteria; phylum Pseudomonadota; class Alphaproteobacteria; order UBA7879; family UBA5542; genus CAYXFG01. Next base: position 7,306 of record CAYXFG010000040.1, on the reverse strand, counting down.
TCTTTTCTTTGTTCATCTCTTTTTCGTCTGCAAGTACGCTGTTAATGTGCCTTCTGACGACGAATGGGATATGCTGGTGACGCCTGCCCTTTTTTCAGAAAATTTCGACTGGAAATGGGTGTTTGAGCGCCATAACGATCACTCCCATGCGCTGACTAAAATTCTAAATTTCCTTGACTATAGGCTGGAGGGTTGGAATCTGGCTCATTTAAAAATCCTTAATCTATTTTTGATAGCTGGGCTTGTTCTGTTTGTTCTTAAGCTTAAAGATCATATTTTTGGGAAATATAATTTTCTCTCTTTTCCGCTCTTCCTATCGTTCCTTTTCTCAGCTGGTCTTTTCTACGACGGTACTTTGTGGGCCATCATGTCCTCCATGCACTTGGGCTTGATTTTTTGCCTTCTGAGCGTTTTTTACATGGCGCGGTGGCATATCAAGGATGGGTATCCTCTGGTGGCTGGGGCGTTCAGTATCCTGTCCCTTTACTCCTTCGCTTTTGGGGCTGTGGCCTGTGGTATTTTTTTAAGTCTCACGCTCTTTCATTGCGTGCGTACGGTACAACTTCACAAACTGACGCATATAAAATGTTGGAAACTGAGTGTTCTGGCAGCAGCGGGCCTGTGTGTAATGCTTGTTCTTATTGGTTGGGGCAAGGGATACGCCAGGCCCGGACATCATCCAAACTTTATCGGGCCTTACCATATTAAATTCTGGAACGGCATTTTCTCTCTTCTAACGAAGGGACATGGGATTGCATGGTCTAAGGCCTATCCTTTAGGCATCTTAATTTTGGGTTTTGTGGGGTTCCCCGCCTGGAAATTAGCCTCTCGATTCAATAGCCTGCCCAAGGCTGTAGCTTTCCCGCTTTTGTGTTTTACAGGGGCTGTGGGGCTGATTTTGGCCCTCATTTCGTGTGGAAGGTCCGGGTTCGGGCATGGTCAACTTTTCTGCACACGCTATGCAGAAATTACGATCATGTTGGTGCCTTTGACTGCCCTCAACCTATTCGCCTTGGGGAAGTACTTAGGCCCGCAGCAATTCTATGAAAGGCTTTTATGGGGGTATTTCATATTCCTGTGCCTTGCCAACCTCTCTCATTTTAACTTCCCTAAAGTCTATTCCCCGATAGCTCAAAGCCAATCCCGCAGCCTGGCTTGTCTCAGGGAAATGGCGGGTGAGAGCTACAACAGGTCCTTATGTTCTAGACGACATCGCCTGCCCGAAGGGCATTACTCCGAAGAGGCGCTTAGGAAGAAAGTGGTCCTCCTGCAAAAAGCACGCGTATCTTTTTTAAGATCTCCCAACAAATCCTGAAAATCTTTTCCGTCAACCGTCAGGTCTTTTCTCTTTTGGTCTGGCGAAGGATCCGTGCCATTTCTTTGGAATAAGCCTCGATGGCATAGCTAGCCAGGATTTTCTGGCGGCCTTGGGCCCCCAGCCGATGGCGCAATGAGGGGTCTTTTATAAGTTTCTCCAAATAGACATACCATTCTTCAGGTAGAGAGGCATGATAGCCGTTAACTCCATGCTCAATAATGGATTGGTTCACACCTATGGGCGTCCCTATGACGGGCTTTCCAAAACCCATATACTGAAGAAGCTTATACCCACTTTTGCCCTTTTCCCACTCGGTGTCCTCAAGAGGCATAATACCGATGTCCAGGCTGGATAAGAAAGAACTTTCCCCCTCCAAAGACCAGTCTTGAGTGCGGATTTCTAACCCTGGGATAGGTTTGTAGTTTTTACCTCCCATGATGGCCAAAACCAGTTTGTGAGAGGAAGCCAGTTTCTCTAAAGGCGACCTCACAAGCTCCAAATACTTTTCAGTCACGGGGGTGCCGATCCATCCGATAACCACTTCTTGTTTTGTGGCGCTCTTATGGCTTGCTCCGGTCTTAACGCACGAAGGTAGAAGAGTGATGGGCTTGTCGGTTCTAGCCCTTGTCCATTCTTCCAGGTGAGGGTTTGCTACGATGTTCCAGTCCGCTTCTTTTACCAGAGTGGAAATTTTGTTCTTAGCCAAAAGGCGCCCTATCAGGCTTTTCTCGTACATAAGGTGCCAGGAGTCATCTAGGTCCAGTATCACGAAAAATCTTCTGAAAATATAAGATTCGAGGACAGTAGGCACGTAAGGGAATAACTCTTTCTCCACCCATAGCGTAGAGCCTTTTGGCGCTTTAAGAAGAGCACGCAGCCTGCGGAGATAAAAACTAAAGATCTTGAGCGGTGAACTTACCCCAGAGCCCGTCTTATAGAGATGGTCAAGGTAGCTATCTTCGAAGAATTCTTGTCTCTGTAAGATTAGGCCCTGCTTGCGCAGAGCCGGAAAGCAGGCCGAAAAGCGCACTCGGCTGCTGGCGCCTTGGTCTCCATAGCGCGTAAATACATAAACCTTCTTTGACATTTTTTCCTAACCATTTCCCTTGAGCAAGCTTGGACAGAGGCAGGTCCCAGCGAAAAGTAGAAATAAATACACACAGAGGTCTACTTCATTGGACATTTATACATCCTACAAAGAGACACCTCAAGGGGACAGACTGGCTCCTGCGTCAAGTCGCTCGATCCTAAGGATCTCCCCAGATTTAAAGAAAGTTCTTTGTTTTTGTAGAGGAGTTAGTTTATAAGAAAAAAGTCCCAATTCTAAAGATTGCACAGGAAAGAAAACCTAAAATTATGCTTGTGGCTCGAAAGACCTATCTCGTAACAGGAGGCAGTGGCTTCATCGGTGCAGCTTTGGTTCGCAGGTTGCTTGCTGATGGGCATAAGGTAAGGGTTTTTGATGATAACTCCAGGGGCAATCTAGCAAGGCTGGGGGAGGCGCGCCATGATGTTGAAATCCTTTTGGGCGACATCAGGAATTACCAAGATGTCAGGAAGGCGGTCCAGGGGTGTGACGGCGTCTTTCACTTGGCCTATGTTAATGGTACCCGTTATTTCTACGAAAAGCCAGAGCTGGTCTTGGAAGTAGCAGTCAAGGGGATGGTTAACGTTCTCGATGCCTGTGTTGAAAGCCAGGTGAAAGAATTCATCCTTGCTTCAAGTTCAGAGGTCTATCAAACGGCTGCTGTGGTTCCCACAGATGAATCGGTGCCCTTGGTGATTCCCGATATCTTCAATCCCAGGTTTTCTTACGGGGGAGGAAAGATCATCAGCGAACTTATGGCTGTTAAGTATGGCCGTAAATTCTTTGATAGAGTTATGATATTCCGCCCCCACAACGTTTACGGCCCTAATATGGGGCAAGAACACGTCATTCCTGAGTTTCTTTTGCGTATGGCCAAGCTACCAGCGGAAGGGGGGGAGTTTTCCATCCAGGGGAGTGGCAAAGAGAAAAGAGCCTTTATTTATATTGACGATTTCACTGAAGCCCTATCCCTCCTGTTGCAAAAGGGTACGCACATGGGCCTTTATCATATAGGGACCCAGGAAGAAATAGAAATGGAAGCGCTGGCTCATATGACGGCTAAGATAGCAGGGAAAGCTATATCCCTAAAGGCACAGCCTCTGCAGAAGGGCAGCACTCTGCGTCGTTGTCCGGACACGCGCAAGATAGAGGAAATGGGCTTTAAGCCTAGGGTTTCCTTACGAGAGGGCCTCTCCAAGACGGCTGAGTGGTACTTATCTTCTGCGCCTGAACATAGAGAAAGGAT
>CAYXFG010000040.1:0-3645 GCA_964464225.1 uncultured Holosporaceae bacterium | reverse complement strand
CACACCTGATAAGAAGGGCGCTTACCAAACGGGCCCGGTAAATTTTTGCCAGATATGTGATTCTGAGAACCTTAAGCCGGTTATGTCTTTGGGGTATCTGCCGCCTGTGAATGAAATGCCATCTTTTAAAGAAGCCCCCAAAGAAGAAAGCTTCTATCCCACCCCCTTGCTGCAGTGTCTAAACTGTGACCTGGTGCAGCTGGGTTTTATCGTAGATCAAACCAGACTTTTCCCGCCAGAATACCCTTATACCAGCGGAAGCACTAAGATCTTGCATGACAATTTTGATGACTTGGCTCAAGAGGCGGGCCTGTACTTGGGCCTCAAGCCCAATGACCTGGTGGTGGACATCGGGTCCAACGACGGCACGCTCCTATCAAAATTTAAGAAGAGAGGATATTCTGTGTTGGGGGTGGAGCCCACAGATGTGGGGGGACTGGCGTTGGGATTGGGCATCCCTACGGTCAAGGCCTTCTTTAACTCTGCCACTGCAGAGACCATTTACAAAGAGCACGGACCCGCTCGCTTGGTTACCGCGGCCAATGTATTTGCCCACATTGGGGACGTGAACTCCATCATGCGTTCCATAGACAGACTACTTGCACCCGAGGGGGTCTTTATTTCCGAATCCCATTACCTACAAGGCCTGCTGGATCATGTTCAGTATGACACCATCTACCATGAGCACTTGAGGTATTATTCTTTGCATAGTCTAGGCTATCTTTTGAAACAGCACGGATATGAGATTATCCGAGCAAAAAAGATACCTACACACGGTGGATCCATAAGGGTCTATGCAGCACGTTCTGGGACCTACATGGTTGATGCGAGTGTCTCTGATCTCCTAAGCAAGGAGTCCTCTAAAGAGGCTCTAACCTGTGAGCTGGAGAAGTTCAAGAAGAACGTCTTGCAAAGCCGACTGGATCTTCTGTCTCTTTTGGGGGACATCAAGAAAAAAGGCAAGAATGTTTGTGGAATCTCGGCGCCCTCTCGGGCCTCCACACTTATCAGCTACACGGGGCTGGATGAGGGAATTATTGATTATATCGCAGAGATTTCTACTTCGCTAAAAGTGGGGAAATTTATGGCCGGAACCTCGATCCCGGTTGTTAACCAAGAGGAAGTTTTATTTGGAGATCAGCCCCCAGACTATGCTTTGATTTTCTCCTGGCACATAGCGGATGAGATTCAGACCAATTTGAGGAAGAAAGGCTACAGGGGGAAATTTATTATTCCTTTACCCACGCCCCGTGTGGTCGAGGTTTAGGCCAGTGAAACACACTATAACCATTGTGGGGGGGTGCGGGCATGTGGGGCTCCCCCTGGGCCTAGCCTTTGCAAAGAAAGGGTTCTCAGTCTTTCTTTTGGATGTTAATCCCGAGGCCGTTGCCAAGGTCAACCAAGGCATCATGCCTTTCAAAGAAGAGGGCGCCCAAGAGACCTTGGAGCAGCACATGGGGAAAAACCTTAATGCAACCTCTGATCCTCAGTGTTTGGCAGAAAGTAACTCTGTAATCTTTGTAACCGGCACCCCCATAGACGAATATCACCATCCTCGCATCCAAGATGTGGTCCAGGTTATTCAGTCGTATCTGCCGCTTTTAAAGCCAGAACATCTCATTATTTTAAGAAGCACGGTCTACCCAGGGGTCGTATCTGTCATAGACGACCTTCTAAGCTCGAAGTGGTCAGGGCGGAAGCTGGCATTTTGCCCAGAGCGTATAATTCAAGGAAAAGGGTTGCAGGAGATAGCTGCGCTCCCGCAAATAGTCTCGGCCACTACGCCCCAGGCCGTGCAAGAAGCTGCCGCTCTGTTTTCTCACATTGCTCCCAAAATCATTCATCTGGAGCCTAAAGAAGCGGAGCTGGCTAAGCTTATGGCAAATGCTTGGCGCTATTTAGAGTTTTCAATTGCCAATCAATTTTACACCATGGTAGAAGCGCAGGGGATCGACTTTTATAAAATTTATGAAGCTTTAAAGTCGGATTATCCCCGGGCCCAGCATTTTCCAAAACCAGGCTTAGCCGCCGGACCATGCCTCTTCAAAGATACCATGCAGCTTTCTGCTTTTCACAAGGGCAATTTCTTTTTAGGACACGCAGCTATGCTGGTGAACGAAGGCCTCCCAAACTTTTTGATCGAACAGCTTGAGAAGAAGGTGGGACCTCTGAAGCATAAAACCATAGGGCTTTTGGGCATGACCTTCAAGGCGGACAATGATGACATACGTCAAAGCTTGTCTTTCAAGATAAAAAAGATCCTAGAGTTTCACATGGCGCAGGTTTTAATCCATGATCCCTACTTGGAATGCCCCTTATCTGTTGATGATATTCTAGATCAAGCGGATGCTCTGATTCTGGCAACGCCTCACCAGGAGTACCGGCAGCTTCGCCCCTCAGTACCTTTTGTGGACTGCTGGAACTTGTGGAGGTGATCTATAACCCATAGAAAAGATGACCTCCACATTATTATCCCGGTTTATAATGAGGGCAAGAGCGTAAAAGAGGTTTATCAAGCGATAAAGAGTGCGCTTGATATAAAGTGGAAAATTTTTTTCATCTATGATTTTGAAGGGGATTCTACCCTGCCCTTTTTGAGAGAGCTTTACAGGCGAGACCCTGAGAGGACAGTTTATTTAAAGCAGGATCAGCAAGGCGTGCTCAATGCCCTCAAGTATGGCGTTAGGAAGGTACATGACGGGGCTTTCACCATAATAGCCGGCGACCTGTGCGATGATCTTTCTATCCTTCCAAAAATGTATAAAGAGTATCTGGCGGGGGCGTCTGTCGTATCTTCTTGCCGTTACATGGAAGGAAGTTATCATCTCAACGGACCCTTTCTTAAAAGGGAGCTGCCGTGTCTTGCGGGAAAAATTCTTTACAAGTGCGGCATCGGCACCCGAGACCCGACTAATAATTTCAAGATTTACGATGGAAAATTCGTAAAAGGTTTAACGATTCAAAGCCGAGGGGGGTTCGAGTTAGGCCTCGAGCTGACCGCAAAAGCCGCCCTTGCAGGAAAGAAGATAAGGGACGTTTGCGGTGGGTGGTGTGAAAGGGAGGAGGGTGCTTCAAAATTCAAACTCTTCCGCTGGTTACCCCATTACGCTTATTGGTTTTTTTATTTTTTACTTCATAAAATGAGAAAGAAATTTAGCCCTTAACCATGAGAGCCTTGACAATGAGAGATTGGGCGTTGGAAAGCCCAAGGGTCTTGCATAAAAAGGGGCCACCCGCCCGCGCGGTTGTAGGAGTTCCTAAATCAGAAGCGCTGTGCCCTTAAGAGGGGCGCAGAGGGTTTTGGACAGGAGGTTGTGCCTCAGGGTTTGGCGGCTTCTCAAATCACAGACCCTGCATTCTTGAGAGAACAGACACCTCTGAACTAAGCATATCCTCCAGGGCTTTTTGATTTTGGGGCCTGCCAGCTTAGAAATCCCTCACAAAGATGAGCGTCGGGCTGGGCCTGGGTCGCTTCTCTATATTTTCTTTTGAATTCTGGCCACGGGGGTAGAGGGGTGGTTACCAAAGAAGGGGCGCAGCCAACGTGTGTGCCCCAAGATAGCCAGCAACTCTCTCTAGCCTGTGCCGTGTCCCTAAGATTTTTGGATGCACAAGAAGGTTCCTGCTAGAACCGCGGAGATCCCC
>CAYXFG010000039.1:3151-8715 GCA_964464225.1 uncultured Holosporaceae bacterium | reverse complement strand
CATGAGGCTTCCCGAATTACCTCAGGGCTAAGAGAAATATTCAGGCTAGCCGTCTCCTCACCCCCGGGCAAGGAAGGCTGTGGCATAGCCAGAAGGACACCGGCCCCCGCCGCTGCTAAATCCCGAGCTATACCACGCACCCCCAGCAAGTCAGGGCGGTTGGGTGTCACGTCCACATCAAAAACAGAATCGTCCAGTCCTAGAGCCCGCTCCAAAGGGGTGCCAGGCTCCCAGGAGGGAGGAAGCTCCAAAATGCCTGGGTCGCCGCCCTCGCTCAGGCCCAACTCGCTGGCTGAGCACAGCATGCCGTAGCTTTTAACGCCTCGGATCTCAGCCTGCTTCAAAAGCACCCCCGAACTTGGCAACACCTGGCCGGGAAGCCCCAGGGCTGTGGTCAACCCTTCTCTAGCGTTGGAAGCTCCACAAACGATCTGCAGGGGCTCGGGCCCTCCCCAAGCCACGTGGCAGATTTTCAACCTGTCGGCCTGGGGATGCGGCTCTGTCTCCAGAATGCGGCCCACCACAAAGCCCTTCAAGGAAGCGCCTAAATTTGCAACACTTGTCACCTCAAGGCCTAGGCCTGTCATGAGGTCCGCCAGCAGGCCCGCGGACAGATCTGAGGCAATATGAGTCTTTAACCACGAGAGACTAAATTTCACGGCGTCCCCGCTGAGCTGGCGTTCTCGCGTACAGAGGAGAAGGCAAAGTCTGGGGGTCAGCTCCATAGTGCTGCAACCATCGCACGTCGTTTTCGAAGAACTGGCGCAGGTCGGGCACCCCCTCCCGCAGCATGACAAGACGCTCTAACCCCACTCCAAAGGCGAAACCCTGGTGGACCTCAGAGTTCACGCCACAATTCTTAAGAACCTGAGGATGAAGCATCCCCGCCCCCAAAACCTCCAGCCAGGCGTCCCCTTCGCCGATATTTAACCTCCCTTTGTCCCACGAACACCGGATGTCCACTTCAACGCCGGGCTCAACAAAAGGGAAATAACTGGGCCGGAACCTCAGAGGCACCGACTTTACCTGAAAGAAATCCTGAAGAAAATCCTTTAAAAACCTTTTTAAATGTCCCATATGGACTTGCTCCTCCAAGACCAACCCTTCCAACTGGTGGAACATGGGGGTATGGGTAGCGTCGTAGTCAGCCCTAAAAACCTTGCCCACCGCCACCATACGCAGGGGTAGCTTCTGGGACGTAAGAGCCCTAACCTGCACCGGTGAGGTATGGGTGCGCATAACACCCGGCATTCTATCTCCCATTTTGCCCTTCAAGTAAAAGGTATCATGGGACTGCCGCGCAGGATGGTCCAGGGGAATGTTAAGCGCCGTAAAGTTGTTGAAATCAGTCTCCACGTGGGGCCCCTCTTCCACCTGAAACCCTTTTTCCAGGAAATAGGCGGTAACCTCCTCAATGGCCGCGGAGAGGGGGTGGAGGCGGCCTACAGGGGCCGGGACGGACGACAGCGTGACATCCAAGCACTCGCCCTTCATTTTTTGGAGCAGGGCCTGGTTCTTTAAGGTGGTTTGCCTTTCCTGAAGCCCCTTGATCAGAGACTCTTTCAAAGCGTTAAGGCATGCCCCCCGAAGGGTGCGCTGGCGCTCATCCAGGGCGCCTAATTCCTTAAGATGCAAGGTTAGGAGGCCCTTTTTCCCCAAAAACTTAAGCCGCACGGCCTCAAGAGAAGCTGCGTCAACACAGCCCTGAATTTCCTGCAAGGCTTGTTTTTCCAGTGCGCTAAGGTCTGACATGGATCCACCATAGTCCAAAATCTACCCAAGCTCAAGGCGCAAGGTGATAAAATGCCCCCTCATCTCGATGGGATATTTCTCATGCTGGCTTTGACATTTGTGGAAATCCTCTTATAATCTGTAAGTTAGTGTGTATTGAGGAAAGAATGAATCAGGTATTGTCTACAATTTTTGAAACCAATACTCTCGAAAGAAACCTTCCTCTCAACCTTCAAGCCGAGCAGGCTTTACTAGGCAGCCTCCTCCACAATAATCAAGCCCTGGAAAAGGTTTCTGACTTCTTAAGACCCGAGCATTTCGCTGACGGCAATCACGGCAAGATTTATCAAGCCATCTGCTATCTTATACAAAAAGGCACCGCCGCAGACCCCATTACCCTGAAAAGCTTTTTTGAGAAAGAACAGTCCCTTTCTTTGATAGGGGGCGCCGCTTACCTTTTAAAGCTGGCAGATTCTGTAGTCAGCATCATCAATGCCTACCACTACGGCAAGCTGATTTACGATCTTTATCTGAAAAGGTCTCTCATCGCCATAGGGGAAGACATAGTCAACGATGCCCACGACCATTCCGTGGAGCAAGAAGCTCTAGAGCAAATTGAATCCGCAGAGAAAAAACTGTTTGATCTAGCCGTTTCTGGTTCCTCTCAGGTCCATCAGGTGCAATCCTTCAGTCAGGCTTTAGGAGAAGCTTTGCGCGTGGCTGAATTGGCCTATAAAAGAGACAGCAAGATCGTAGGGGTCACCACCGGCCTGCGCGACGTGGACAAATGGATGGGGGGATTACACCCCTCAGATCTCATTATCATCGCGGGCCGCCCTTCCATGGGAAAGACAGGTCTAGGGGCCTGCATCGCTTTCAACGCCGCCCTCTCTAAACATACCAAAAAAAATGAAGGAGGGGTGGTGGCTTTCTTTTCTTTGGAAATGTCCGCTGATCAAATCGCCACGCGTCTCTTGGCTCAAGAGTCTCTTATTTCTTCCGATCGTAGTCGGCGCGGTGAACTGAAAAGTTCTGATTTCCCTAAGTTAATCGAGGTTAATAGGCGCATCAGCGAGATCCCTTTGTTCATAGACGACACCCCTTCCCTCACCGTCTCAGCCCTGCGCGCACGGGCGCGCCGTCTGAAAAGGCAGGGGGGGCTGGACCTTATCGTGATTGATTACTTGCAGCTTATGCAAGGGCCCAAAGCGGAAAACCGGGTCCAAGAGATCTCTGAAATCACGCGAGGGCTCAAATCCCTGGCCCGTGAACTCCACGTTCCGGTGATAGCTCTCTCACAGCTATCCCGAGCCGTCGAGCAACGGGATGACAAAAGGCCACAACTCTCTGACCTGCGAGAGTCCGGCTCCATCGAGCAAGATTCGGATGTGGTTATGTTTATCTACCGAGAAGAATACTACGAAGCACGACGGGAGCCCGAGGCGGGGACTGAAAAGTACGCCTTATGGCAAGAAAAAATGGAAGCTATCCAGAACCAAGCGGAAATCATTATTGCCAAACAACGCCATGGGCCGGTAGGCACCCTAAAGCTCTTTTTCGACGCTCGCTATACAAAGTTTGCTGATCTGGCCAGTTAATTAGCGCCAGGGCACGGCTCCGAAGGAAAATGCCCATGCTTACTCAAAAACAGCTCGACCTTCTAAAATTTATTTTAGATTTTCAGAATGAACATATGATCTCGCCCTCCTACGATCAAATGCAAAAAGGGATGGGACTCAAATCCAAATCTTCAATTTATGCGCTGCTTCGGCGCCTGGAAGAAAGAGGCTTTGTCGAAAGAATGGGCCGCAAAGCCCGTTCCCTGAAGATTGTGAGGCAAGCCAAGGCGGACGTACCGAGGCAGGATATGAAATGTAAAGTCAAGTGCACCCGCTGGGCTGGTGCGTTGGACGACACGGATCCCTTCCTTCAGTCTTAAATCCGAACGCTGGATGCATTTTCAGTTAAGGGGGGTGTGTTTGAAAAAGGCCAAGAGTATACGAAGGAGGCCCCAATGAACCGCTGTCCTGCCCCAAGGCGTCTGCCAGTCCTCAAGGTTTAGAAAGGCACAGCCTAGACCGCCAGCAAAGCCACAGAAGGTATCAGTACCTCGGGCGACAGCTGCTTCCCAATCCTGTCACGGGGATGGGGGCCCACCCAAGCTTATAGACGGCCCCAACCCAATTCTAGATCTCTACAGCCTCAGTGCCATCACCAGGCTCGTACAGCTTGATGGCGTCATTAGGCATGATGGTGGAAATGGCATGCTTGTACACAAGTTGCAGATGGCTATCACGCCTTAACATGATGGCAAAGTTGTCAAATCCCGTTACAATTCCCTGAAGTTTAATGCCATTTACCAAAAACATTGTAAGAGATATTTTGTTTTTTCTTACATGATTAAGAAAAATATCTTGAGTACTTTGTTTTTTCTCTGTCGTCATTTCTGTAATTCCAATCTTTATTTTAAACTAACATAATTGATTACTATGAATCAAAAGATTTTTCAAATCCAAGCACGAATCCACATATATGAAAGGCCTAGTGTAAGATTCGGCAGCCTCCAACAACTGGGGGGTATTGAGCAGCACGGGCAATAGGTCAGACCGATGGGCCGCTTCCAAATCAGTGAGCGAATCTCCCACCAGCCAAGGCTTTTCGCTAAGCTTGGGCCTGCTCACGCCTTGAAGACAAGCTTCAACGACAACAGGGGACGGTTTGTCTTCCGGATAATCCCGCGAGCCGATAACCTTGTGAAAGTAATGCATCCAGCCTAATTTGTCCACTTCTTTTCTTAATAAATCTCCTCTTTTATTACTGATTACATTCAGGATTACTTCCTTTTTGGAAAGATAGCTTAACAAAGATTCGGCGCCGTCCATGGGGCATAGCAAATCAAGATGGCAAGCCTCCACATAGTCATAGAAAGCGGTTTCTGCTTCGCGCCAGCGTTCATAAAAAAGGGAGGGGAACAGGTCTTTTAGGGAAACGGTCGGAAGAGCAAGCGTGTCTCCAAAGGGCAAAGGGGGCACCCCCAGCTTGGAAAAAGTGTGGAGGTAAGCCTCTTTCAAAAGAAGCCTTGTGTCTAAAAGAGTACCATCCCAATCAAAAACAATGACCCCTGGCGCCCGAAGAGGATACGGGCACTCCAGGGGAAAGGCATGTGCTCCCCCAGCCTCTCGTGGAAGGCGAGTTTTCGATTTGTTAGGGCCCACGGAAGAGCCTTTCGACCCGGCGTCGTGCCCGGTTAGTCACAAGTATCACCAGGTGGTCTTTGGCATGGATGGGGTCCTGAGACTTGGGAATAAAAAATAGCCCATTGCGGGTTACGCCGCCTACCACCGCTTCATCAGGAATGTTTAAGGTAGAAAACCTCTGCCCTTCCACACCGGAATCGCTTTCAACCGATACCTCCACAATCTCTCCCAGCTCTCCTGGAAGAACATGGGCGGTACGCATGTCTCCCCGGCGGATATGATTAAGAAGGGAAGAAATAGTGACAAGCCCGGGGTTCATGATACTGTCAATCCCCAAGACGGGCAAAAATTTTGGGTACATCATGTTGCTCACCAAGGTGGTGGAGCGGGCGCTTCCTAGGTTCTTGGTTAACAGCGAGGAAAGGATGTTGGCGGCATCGTCATTGCTTACCGCCACGAACATGTCGGCCTGAGACACATTGGCTTCATGAAGAACTTTCACATCACAAATATTGCCGTTCAGTATCACGGTATTTTCCAAGATCTGGGCCAGATAATGAGCGCGCTCTTTGTCGCTTTCTATGAGACGGATGGAAAGAGAAGGCATGGCTTTAGAAAGGCTTTGCGCCAGGAAAA
>CAYXFG010000039.1:0-3141 GCA_964464225.1 uncultured Holosporaceae bacterium | reverse complement strand
CTGCCTCCCCCCCCAATAACAATGCGGCTCAGGGGCTCTGATTTAATCCCGAAGATGGAGAGCAGGTGAGGCAAATGAGATCTTGCCACAATTATATAAGCCTCATCCCCGGTCTGCAAAGTGTCATGGCCCTGAGGGATCAGAAAGGCTTCTTGCCGTACAATGCCTAAAACTCTAAAAGGCAAGTCTTCAAACTGCTCTCCAATTTGGCTAAGGGGAACCCCGTTCAAAGGAGCATGCAAGCTGCAATGGATGCTAATAACAATACCCTGAGAATCTTGAAGGGGCACCACCTCCATGGCGCCCGGCACGGTTAAGTTAGAAAGAATAGCTTTAGCCACCTGCCGCTCAGGAGAAATAATGTAATCGATGGCAGCGCAAGAGCCGCCTTCTTTAATCCAATCCGAGTCCAGGTAGCTTTGGCTACGGATGCTGGCGATTTTTACCGGGAGGGTAAAAGCTGAGGCCGCAATTTGACAGGCGATTATATTCTGCTCATCGAAGGGCATGACGGATATCAAAAGATCTGCGCTGCCCGCGCCTGCCAAAGCCAGAATATCAGGGTGCGAGCCCTGACCAAGAACGGTCTGGACGTCCAAGGTCTCTTGGACGTAATGGATCCGGTCCCCCGAGTCATCCACCACCACCACATCGTTATCATCAGCCGCCAGATAAGACGCGATGTTATATCCCACCCGATTCGCCCCGCAGATAATGGCTTTCATGGGAACATCAACCCCCGCAGGCCGTTTCGAACTCCACCACCTCTTCCGACCCCAGATTGAGAGATTTTATTTTCCTATGCAACGCTGTTCTTTCCATCCCCACTGAGTGGGCTGTTTTCGATATGTTGCCATCAAATCGCCGAATGTGGAGGCGAAGATAAGCTCTTTCAAATTCTTCTCGAGCTTCTTTCAAGGTTAAGGCCAGAAGATAATTTTTATCAATGAATTTGTCTGGGGCTGCTCCCCTGTTTTCTTGAATCTCCATGGGTAACATCTTGGTAGAGATGATCTCTTCCGAGGCGTGCATGATTCGAATCCATTCCACTACATTTTTTAACTGTCTGACATTGCCAGGCCAAGAATAGCTTTCTAAGGCCAGTTGAGCTTCAGCATCCACAGAGAAAGCGGCAGGCCCCCTAAAGAAATGAAACAAAGGCAAAACATCCCGGGGGCGGAGAGATAAGGGCAAAAGCTTTAGCCGCATAACGTTAATTCTATAAAACAAGTCAGAACTAAAATCCCCCCTGCTTACCAAATCTTCTATCTCTCTCTTGGCTGTAAAGATAAAGCGAACATCGTATTCAAGCGAGCGCCTCCCCCTAACACGCTGGAAAACTGGATCTTGTATCATTCTTAGGATTTTTTCTTGCACCAGCGGAGTTGCTTGATCGATGCCGTCCAATACCAGGGTGCCTCCCTGGGCTTTTTCCAGAAGACCCGCCCGGACAAAGGGAACAGCAGCCCCTGCCGAAGGATTGCCCTCTCCTTCTTCACCATAAAACTCCTTCTCAAAATGGTCCCCATTTAGAAGGCTACACTTAACGGTCAAACAAGCCTGAAGGCGCCGGGCTGATCTGTGATGAATAAGATGAGCCACAAGCTTTTTACCACAGCCCTGCGCACCAGTGATGAGGACCCGGCTCTTCCCTTTGGCAACAGAATCAACAAAGTGATTGATCTTGTCCTTGCTTTCCACATCCCCCACGTACTCTAAAACCTGATCCTGGGAGGACTTTAAAGATTCAAGCTCCCTCATAACGTTCATATGATCCAAGGCCCGATCAATCAGGTTCAAAAGCCGATCCGTTTTAAAGGGCTTTTCAATGAAATCGTAGGCGCCCACCTTTAAAGCATTAATGGCTGTCTCAATGGAGCTGTGGCCGCTCAGCATAATAATCGGCAAATGGGGGTGAGTCTGTTTCAGAAGATCCAACACGTGAAGCCCATCGAACTGGGCTTCCTTAAGCCACACGTCTAACAAAACAAGGTGAGGGGCGCGTGCTTTTATCTGCTCCAAGGCTTCCTGACCCGAAGCCGCCTTGCGTGTGGTGTAGCCCTCTTCTTGAAGGATGTCAGATAACAGCTGACGAATATCTTCTTGGTCATCTACTATCAGTATATCATAAGCCATTTTGCATCCCTCGGTCCTACTACCCTACCACAGAGGCCTGTCCCATAGAAAGATCCTTGGGAAGAATAAGGCACACCGACGCTCCCCTTGGCGTCTCATTTATCAAAGACAGGCTCCCTCCATGGGCGTCCAAAATGCGTTGCACGATGGCGAGACCCAGGCCGGTCCCTTTGGTGCGTGTGGTCACATAGGGATCGATCAGGCTCCTGTTGTTTTCCACAGGAAAACCGGGGCCATTATCTGAAATTTTTATATGCAGACAGTTTTTTTCTGGCAAAACACTCACCTTGACCTCCCCGGTGCCCTGTCTGTTTTCCTCTTCGGTAATAGATTCAGCGGCATTCTTTAGAACATTGGTTAAGGCTTGCGATATTTGCTGCTCATCACACAGTATTTCCAGCGGCTCCAAAGGAAGCTCAAGGGTAAATACCAGAGATGGACAAGCATTTCTTTGCATAAACACCACCTGGGAGATAATCTGGGCTAGGTCTCTTTTCTGAAAGATGGGCACAGGCAACCGCGCATAAGCTGAAAACTCAGTGACCATATGACCAATGTAGGTCACTTGCCGCGTAATGGTTTCTATACAATCCAAAAAGACTTGGGGCGATGTCTTAATCTCCTTAAAGTACTTTCTCTTAAGGCGTTCGGCTGAGAGATGAATGGGTGTAAGGGGATTCTTAATTTCGTGGGCCACCCGCCGGGCCACATCAGACCAAGCCTTTTCCTTTTGGGCCGCCATAAGCTCGGTTACATCATCTATGGTTAAAACAAAGCCGATGATTCGGTCCTCGCTGATTTCCCTGACCAATTGAAAAAGATACGCATAGTGAGCCCTATCTAAGACATAGTCTATCTGTTTTTTAAAAACGGGCATATCTGCCCTCAAAGATTCTTCCAGAATTTTTTCAAGGCGTGGGACGACTTTGGAAAACTTTTTCCCGATATGCCTCTTTAGATCCACCCCCAACAAAATGGTAGCCCGCTCATTGGGATAGGTGATTA
>CAYXFG010000038.1:0-9118 GCA_964464225.1 uncultured Holosporaceae bacterium | reverse complement strand
GATGCCTCCCGGCGGAAGAGAGGACGCTGTGAGCGGAGCCGCAGATGAACAGGGCGCTTGTCCATAAATTGACATGAGGTTGTCTCGTGTGACCCAGAATAGGACATCATCGAAATAGGTGTCCGGGGCCACGGAGAAATCTCCTTCCAGAAAGTCCGAGTTAGCGATGAGGTTATGATGTTCCAGAGGACCCCCTCTCAAAGCGCCAGGGCTTGTGAAAGCCGTCTTGCGCGGGCCCTGGTAGGCGCCGTATCCATTGGAGCCGTGACTTATGAGTATCAATACTACTGGATCATCCGACACCTGTCTGGGCTTGGCTGCAGAAGAGACTGAAAGTGGCTGTGCGGGTCTTGTGGTGCAAAAGAGCTTGCCCGAGAGGGTGGCATCGTGGGTTTCTCTTCCCGGTCCCCTTGGGGAATTCTCTTTGCCTAACCCTATGTAGGTATAATATCTATTGTACCCATCTTTTGCGTAGAGCTCTGAAAGTCCCAGGGTGCGGAACGGTACTATCCCCTTCCTGTCAGTGGGTTGGGTGTAGCGTTCCCTTGCAACACCCCAAAAGTCCGGCGAGGACTGAGGGTCCGCTGCCAGAGGGACGAACCCGTAACGCAGAACAAAGGCGGCTACGCTTTTAGCGATGTGGCGTTGACGTTCTCTGGTTTCTTCCCCTTTTTTCCAGTCAAGAAATCTAGTAAAAGAAGGAAGACCAGCACTTAGGGTGACGCCTAAGATAACCAAAAATATAGCTGTTTCCATAAGAGAGGCTCCACTTTCGCTTTTCCAAAAATTTCTTATCGATGGCTGGGTCATGGTTTTTTTTGCTCCTTTTAGAGTTGAACATAGAGGATGCAAGAAGCTTCCTTGTTTTGCACTTTAAAGCGATCGCCTTCAAGACACGCATCGTGGGCGCCCTCACCTGTTCTGGCTTGGGCCTTGCCTGAGGTAGGACAGGGGCCGTCCATCTTCTGGATAAGTGAGAGAGCTTGAGCTGGAGCTAAAAGAGCTCCCCTGTTAGAGCTGCCATGAGGGGATCCCAGGATGAACCAATGTCCTTGCAGGCCGTCTGGGTTGTGTTCTATGGTGAGGACGCCCCCTATTTTTTCTGAGGGGACCCCCTGGTTGGGCCTTAAGCAGCCGTGGCGTGGAGGCACTCCCACATCCTGGATAAAGCCTGCCTTAGAAAGGTGGGCCCAGAAATTCCCCGCTGAAGAGGCGGGGTCAAGCCCAGGCCCCTGTAGGATTCCGTTCCCTGGCCCATTTTTTAATGAGGGATCTATCCTCTCAGAAGCTTCGGAGAAATCTCCGGGTAAGGCACCGTAGAAATCCTGAAATAAATAAGTTGCCGCTTTATATTTTTCCAGATTACGAACAGTCATATTTATTTTTGCCGCTTCTATAAGTTCTTTGCCTTTCATGGCTCCGCTGATAAGAAGGCCAACGATTATTAGGCCAATAGCAAGCTCGATCAGGCTGAAGCCTGCTTCTGATTTCAGGAAGTTTCTTATGGCTTTTTTCATCGTGGTTCTCATAGTTCTAAGAAGAAGGAGGTAAGGGGCGTGGGTCAGTGGTAAAATTTCGGTACAAGTTGTGGTCTGCTGGTGCCGTGCCCTTCATGTTTCCCTTCAAAATGGTTGCCTTCAAAAAAATAACCAGCTCGGTAACGGCTCGGGCTTCACGTCTAGCTCCTGTTAAAAAGCTTAAGGGGCTCTCTCGGGTGCCCGGTAGTCCGGCGCTTCCCAATTCAGCGCCTTCGATCATGAGCCCCCCTAGCATAGCCACACTTCCGGACTGCATTCTCAGGACGGAATCTATCTCTCTTACGGCTACAATGGGAAGGCCAGACTGGATGTTGCTGGAGGGGTTCTTCAAAGACTGATTTAGGATTTGCACTCCTGGATCTTGCTTGACGCCGACTAATCGTGAAATTGTCGGTCTCAGATTTAAAATGATTTCTCCCGAGCCTTCTTCGATAACGGGTTGCACGCTCATGACAAAGCCAATGGGCACGCTGTGGGGGGTGCTGTTCGTTGAAACCAAAGTGCCATAGGTGCTTTGCTCATTGTTCAAGAGCTGGGTGGAAGCACTGACAGTAAAGTACAGAAAATTTTCTGCTACTTTCATTAAAGCTGTTTGATTATTCAAAACAGTTAGGCGAGGGCTGGACAGAGTGCGGACGATTCCAAAAGATTCCATAAAGTTTAAAACTGCACTGAGAGAAGTCCCCTGAAGACCAAGCTGAATGGTCTCTGCCGTTTCCGGGATTGAGATGACGGAGGGCGCTTTATTAGCGATTGTGCCAAAAAAAGCCTTAAAGCCTAGGTCTCCACCTTGGGTTCCGCCCGGCGAAGATTTCCTGTCCATACTGGAGGCGCCGAACCGGTACCAGTCGATTCCATTTCTAAATTCTTCTTTGAGGGTGACTTCTATGATTTTGGCCTCAATCAGGATCTGGGTGGAAGTTTGCTCCTTGGCCTTCAGCAAGAATTTCTTTATGGCTTCATGCTGCCGTTGTGTTCCAAAAATAGAGAGGAGGCCAGCTTGTCTGTGCACAGCAAATGCATAACGTTTTTTTGTCTTTCGCCGCTTTTCTTTCGCAGGTGAGACAGCGCTTCTGCGTAGAAGAGCCTGATCTTCGGGGCTTAGGGGCATCAAGCTTCCAGGGTCTTGGGGGTCTGGCTCTTCTTCCAAAATGGTTTCATTTTGCGAGCCGGAGATATTGAGAATATTGCGGAGGCTTTTTTCCAGCTCCTCCCAGAAATCGCAGGAAGATTGGCTGGAGATTGTGCTTGAGGAGCCGTTTTGAGAGCTCAACTTAGGATCCGAAGCCGGGCCCGAAAGTATGTTGCTGTTGATGGTTGCAGCCGTATCTGTTTTCCTCACCTGGTTTAAAAAGTGAATGCTATAAGTTTTGAGATAGGGACTGTCTTTCTCAATCCTCAGCACACCATCTGCGAATGTATACTTCAGTCCCCTGAGATTGCAGATCGTTTCGATAACCTCGAGGAAAGGTCGGCTGCACGCTTGGTAGTGAAGCCCTGCCTCTGGCTCACCATCTATTATGAGGCTAATGTTCAGTTTTCCTGCCAATTCTTTAAAGAAAGGCTTTAGTTCTGTCGTTTCTTGAATATGAACTGACACCCGCTTTTGAAGGGTCTTGCTATGGGACGGTGCCTCAGGAAGATAGGGCAAAGGAACGAGTTCGGTGTCCTCCGGCTGTTTGGGAGCGGGGGTTATTAGGAGGTTGTGAAGGTCTTTCTTGGGCCGCTGAATGTGGCGGTCACTCACATGAAAGGTGGGGCCGCACCCGGATAGCAGGAGGCTAGCCAGAAATATACCCCCGAAAATGTAAAGCCGATTCACTGTGTAAAAATTGTTTTTTTGTTAAAGATTTTCACACAGACTACACAATTGCCCAGACTTTGGGTAGTAGTTTTTTAACTTTTCTTTAAAATAAATTCAGTCTTATGCAAAATAAGGATGAAGGGCAACCCCGCTTCCTGCGCCGTCACCCCGCTGGCCTGCTTTTAAGAAAAGCCCTCAGCTTACGTATCTAAAAGCTTTTTCCACCACCCGCGCTTTTTCTTGTCGGACCCTCTGTCTGATTCTTGCAGGGCTGATTCGCCCTGCGGGGCTGTCATCAAAGAGCGGGAATGATTTTGGCCAACGCCCGTGGGAGAAGCTGCAGGATCGGCAGAAAAGGAGGAACCTTGCCGCCTGAGTCTTCTGTGGCGCCGTCTTTCAGGTTGCGAAGGCAGGGCACGCGGAGAGCCCTCATCGACGCGGTTGCCTATGTTATCCAGGATGTTATGGTCGGGTCTCCCCATGAGATTCCGTAGGGCTCACGGGCTCGGGGGACCGGTCTCGGGGCCGAGGAGCTTTATCTTCTCGAGCCTCTTTGGTCCGCCTGGGGGATGGGTGCCCAGGGCCGCTGCTGTGAGGGACTACCTTTTCAGGTTTCTCTTCACTTGCTTCCTTGGGGCCCGAGGCTTGGTCTACCAAAATGCCACCCTCCTGGTTCTCGATCCTAAATCCAGACGTTCTCAAAGCCAGGTCAATTTTTAATACGAAGAACTTTCCAAACTGCTCTTCTATTTTTGACAGTTCAAGAGCTTTCTCCTGGAGAAGATAAGCGCAGAAGTCAGAAGAGAACTTGACGTACACTGGATTTTCGGAGCTATGTTTCAAGGAGAGCCCTCTTAGAGCGCGCACAAGGGAAGCACATAGCGATTCCTTGGAGCGTATCATGCCTGTGCCTACACAATGGGGACACTTTACTGAGCTAGATTCTATGAGGCTTGTCCTCAAGCGCTGGCGAGACATTTCTAAAAGGCCAAAGCGGCTGATGCGCCCCACCTGAATGCGTGCGCGGTCTTTGGAAAGGGCTTCCTTCAGCTTGTTCTCCACAGCCACGTTGTGCGAGACTTCGTTCATGTCTATGAAGTCGATAACGATAAGGCCAGACAGATCTCTAATTCGGATTTGACGTGCGACCTCCTCAGCTGCTTCTATATTGGTCTTGAGCGCGGTGGTATCGATATGACGCTCACGGGTGGCCCGTCCCGAGTTGACGTCTATGGCGATTAAAGCTTCTGTTATATTAATCACTAAATAGCCCCCTGATTTTAATTTAACCTGGGGGGAGTATATTTGGTCGATTTGCTGCTCGATTTGATGCTTTTGGAAAAGCGGCACCTTTTCATCATGGTAGGCCACCAGCTTTTTAACATGGCTGGGCATAAGCGTCGTCATGAATTGATGGGCTTCTTTAAAGGCATTTTCCCCGGCTATCATAATCTCTGTCACTTTGTTCGAGCACACATCCCGCAAAGTACGGAAGATCAGAGTAGCTTCCTCGTAGATAAGCTGAGGGGCAATAGCCTTGAGAGTTGCTTCCCGGACTTGAGACCATAAGTTCATGAGGTACTCATAATCGTGCCGGATTTCTGCTTTGCTGCGGTCAAGGCCTGCCGTGCGGATGATGAGAGACATGCCTGCGGGGATACTCAAGTCCTCTACCAGCTCTTTAAGCCTTTTGCGGTCATCGCCCTCTGTTATCTTTCTGGAGATGCCGCCGGAATGCAAAGAATTTGGCATCAAAACACTGTAACGGCCCGCAAGAGAGATAAAGGTTGTGAGAGCGGCCCCTTTGTTGCCTCTCTCTTCTTTTATGACCTGGATGAGCACTACTTGCTTGCTGTGGATGACTTCTTGGAGTTTGTACTGTCTGTAAAGTGCGTACTTCTTCTTCAACTCTATGTCGTCCACAGAAGATTTATCTTCCAGGGGGCTGTCCTGAAGGGCTTCTGAATTTTCTGAGGGTTCATTTAGAACCTCGACCTCTTCTGTCAGGGTCGGATCCACTGAGGTGGGCTGTTCATCTGTGTCGATATCGGAAGCCGAGCCAGGATGCTGAGGTTCCTCTACGCCGCCCTCCTCGCCCAAATCCGGCTGAGGTGACGATTCCAAGAGGTTTTCATCCTTTGGGGAGCTAGCTTCTGCTTGAGATCTATCAGCTAAAGGAATACGAAAGTAATCAGGGTGGATTTCGGTGAAGGCAAGAAAGCCGTGCTTATTCCTTCCAAAGTCTACGAAAGCCGCCTGCAGAGAAGGTTCGACCCTCACGATCTTTCCTAGATAGATATTCCCCTTGATGGGTTTATGAGAGATATTTTCAAAATCGAAATCTAGAAGCTCATTGCCTTTTACAAAGGCTACGCGGATTTCGTCGGGTTGGGTTCCGTCAACCAGAACCTTTTGTTGAACATTTTTCTTTGCCATTTATGTAAAAACTCCAAAATTAATAAAGTTCTGCGCCTCTGAAAGCTCAGAGCCGGCAGAACGTAAGATGTTGCTATGCTGTGTGCGAATGCGTACAAAACTGTGTCACTATAAAAAATCAAAAGGCCGTCCCTGGATTTATAAAAGAAAAGCCAGATTGTTGACCAAATATAATCTCCTGTATACCATACATGGAACAGACTCTGTTGTAAAATCTAAATAAAAATTTAAATTGAGGCCCGCAGGCCGGTGAAAAGGCAAGATATCTTCATAATCCTGGTGGGGGCGGCGACGCTCCTCTGTGGCTGCTGGTCTGCAGGCTCTTCGGTTCTGGGAGTGAGGGCAGGCCGCCATCCCCACGGAGTGCGGGTTGTCATAGATGTGGAGAGGGAGGGCCGGCTTCCAAGCTTGCCTTCTTTGGAAAAGCAAGAAGGATCCCAGCTTTTCATCATCCTTAAAGCAAGGAAGCATGCTTCTTTTAAGATTAAGAACCCCACGGACCTCAAGATCTTTTCGGAAGAAAAAGCAGAGGGAGACCTGGTTATTGGCTTGCAAGCAAAATCTCCCCTAAAAAAGGAGTCGGCATTTTTCATAGGAAAAGATACCGTTCACCCTGCCAGATACGTCCTTGATTTTTCTGAGAAGGCATCGAGCTCGGCGCCAGAGGGACGCGCCCTTGAAACGAGGAAGAAAAAGATTATCATAGATGCAGGGCACGGAGGAAAAGATCCAGGCACCAGGGCAGGCTCCTCTCCCTCTGACGTCTGTGAAAAGGATATCACTTTATCCATCGCCCACCTTCTGAAGAGAAAGCTTGAGGAGACCCAGAGGTACCAGTGCCTGCTGACCCGAGAGCAAGATAGTTCCATGACCCTGCCCCAGAGGTTGAAGTTAGTAGGTCACTCCCGGGGGGACCTTTTCATATCCGTCCACGTGGACAGCCATCCTCAAAAGGAAACGCGAGGCCTAAGCATCTACACGTTGTCAGCAGTTGCCTCTGATCGTGAAGCCGCTCGGCTAGCTCAGAAAGAAAACAAAGCGGATACCGTTTTAGGCACCACTTTCCAAAGTGAGCTTCCAGAAATTGCTTCTATTCTAATAGATTTGACCAAAAGAGAGACCATGAATTTTTCTTCTCTCGCCGCTAAATCTTTGATAGAAGCCTTAAGGCGAGAGATATTTTTACTAAGAAAGCCCCACCGGTTTGCTGACTTTTTTGTTTTAAGATCGCCCCATATTCCTTCCCTGCTCATAGAGCTTGGATTCCTCTCAAACCAGAAAGAAAAAGAGCTTTTGTCCGACCCGGAATACCAAGAAAAGTTATGCGATGGGCTTGTGAGAGGGATCCATCAATTCTTTGGAAAAGTAGTGCCTAAAGAACACGAATGATAAGGATCCTGAAAAAACTTTTTTTTGTAGGCTTGAGCTTGGGGTTTGTGGCTCTTTGCGGAGCCCTGGTATTTTTTTATGTTCTTAGCCAAGACTTGCCCGATTATGACCAGCTTGGCTCTTACGAGCCTCCCCTGGTGACCAGGCTATACTCGGCTGATGGCAAACTATTTGCCGAATATGCTGCTGAGAAGAGGATTTTCATGGCTTTCGAGGACATTCCCCCCGCTGTGGTCAATGCCTTCTTGGCCGTAGAAGACAAGAGCTTCTACTCCCACAAGGGTTTGGATTACTTTGGCATTCTACGGGCCCTTCTCTTGAATGTGGTTAACTCTGTCAAGGGCAAGATGTCCCCCATGGGAGGCTCCACCATCACCCAGCAGGTGGCTAAGAATTTTCTGCTGTCCAAGGAGAAGACTCTAACGCGGAAAATGAAAGAAGCCCTTTTATCCTTTAAGATAGAAAAAAAGTTCTCAAAGCAGAAGATACTGGAGCTTTACCTCAATGAAATCTATCTGGGCTCGGGGGCTTATGGAGTGGCCAGCGCCTCGCTCTGCTACTTTAACAAGCCTCTCTCCGAGCTTTTTCCAGAAGAAATCGCCTATCTGGCTGCTCTCCCCAAGGCCCCCAATAGCTATAATGTTTCCCGTCATCCCAGGGCAGCTCGAATCAGAAGAGATTGGGTCCTGCAGAGGATGCAGGAAGAGGGGGTTATTTCGCCTCAGGTGGCCGCTCACAGCAAGCAAAAGCCCCTGAAGCTAAATGGGTTCACAGGGTCTTCAGCCGCTACAATTCAGGCCTCTTATTTTTCTGAATTTATACGCCAGCAGATTATCAATAAATTCGGCATAGAAATGCTTTACAAGGGCGGGCTCGTAGTCAAGACTACTTTGGACTCTCGCCTCCAAAGGGCGGCCCATGAGGCGCTCATGAAAGGCCTCATCGCTTATGATAGACGGTATGGATGGCGGGGACCACTCAAGCGCATTCCCGTCAAGGATTGGCTTCCAAGCTTAAAAAAAATCAGCGCCCCTGAGGCTTTGAAAGGCTATGAGCTCGCTGTGGTTTTAAAAGTGAGCCCTGATCAAGCAATAGTAGGGCTCAGAACAGGTGAGCAGGGCATCCTGCTTTTAAAAGAAATGGCGTGGGCGAGACCCCACTTGGTGGACCCTCGCACCCGTTATCCCTTGGTGGGCCCAAAGCTCCTTTCGTGTAAGGAGATCTTTTCCGAAGGTCATGTCATCCTGGTTTCGCGCTCTTCCGAGTTTGTATCTGGGTACAAGAAACTTCAGTTGCAGCAAATCCCTGAAGTTAATGGTGCCATCTTGGTAATGGATATTTCTTCAGGACGCATCTTGGCGCTTGAGGGGGGGTATTGTTTCGCTAAGAACCAGTTTAATTGGGCAATCCAAGCTATGCGCCAGCCCGGCTCTGCCTTCAAGCCCTTTGTTTACCTAGCGGCCCTTGAAAAAGGGTTCGAGCCCGACACCCCTGTTTTAGACGAAGTTATAGAAATAGAAAAAGGGACCCGTGGCGGGGTTTGGAAGCCCGTCAACATTACAAATCAAACTTATGGGTGGGTGCCCCTCAGCCAGGCCTTATCTCGATCCATGAATCTGGCCACCATATGGTTGGGTCAGAAAATCGGAGTACAAACTGTTCAAGAGATATCCAAAAGATTCGGTATTAACAGCAATCCGCCAGAGGGGCTAGCGAGTGTTTTGGGCACAGGGGAGACGACGCTGCTCAAACTGACCGCGGCATATGCTTGCCTGATGGCGGGGGGCGAGAAGGTGACGCCTTTATGGATAGAGCGAATCCAAGACCGGAGAGGAAACACCATCTACAGGCCCAATAACGTTAGGTGTGCCGACTGTCAACGCAGCTCCTTTCTTGGCCCGGCTCCTCATGTTTCTTATCCCCGCTCTCGTCTGGCTTCAAAAAAGCACGC
>CAYXFG010000037.1:0-9387 GCA_964464225.1 uncultured Holosporaceae bacterium | reverse complement strand
CTTTCTTGACTACAGTGACCCAGCTCGGGTGGCCGTGAATGTCGAGCGCCTCAAATACTGGCTTTCTGTGGGAGCGCAAACCTCGGATCGTTTGAATTCTTATTTTTCTAAGATGGGTCTTGAAGAGGCTTATCCCCATGCGGAACAGACCAAAAAGAGCCAGCCCAGAAAGAAAGCCCAAGAACGTCTGAAGGCAGAACAAGACCGACAGGAAACCTTGCGCAAGGAAGCAGAACAAGCCTCTGCCCAGGCGGCTGCTGCCGTTGAAACTGTAGAGGAGACGCCTGCCGCAGAGCCTTCCCAAGAAACCAGTTCCGAGGCCCCAGGGGTCTGAGGTTTAGGCCGCCCCCTCTCGTTGTCAGAGAAGGCAGCTTCGCGTTTTCTGAACAGGGTGCCAGCTCTGGAATTGCAGCCCTTACGCTTTTCGCAGGCGGCGACAGCTTGGTGCTTAAAAAATAAGTTGATGTAAAACGGACGACACGGGCTGCCCTGCATGGGAGCAAGCAAGGTAACGACCAGCGGGCAACCGGACCTCATCCAACAGCTGCTCTCCTAGAGCGGGGCTTTCAAGGTATTAATCTCCTGAAGCCCGGAAGCCACTTTTAGGCAGGCGTCACACAAAATCATGGATAATCCCTCCCCCTCTCTATTCAGATCCGAAGAGGTGCGGGGCTGACGGAGGGCGTGCAGCGCTAATAACAGATCTTACCCTCTTGACTTTTTAATCAATGTTATTTACATTGACCATGCTCTCTGAAAAGGGAGGCAACCAAATTTAAAAGCTTGTGGCCTTTAGGTTTGGTTCAGTTTTGTCGAAGACTGTAGGGGCGCATCTAGAAGGCACTTAATAAAAGAACCCTGCAAGAGACAGGAGCTAATTATTTTGTAGACATCCCTCTTACAAGGAGTGTCTTCCGAGTTTCTCTCCTGTTCTTAAAAGTAAATGGTTAACCGCTTGGAAAACATATGAATAGAGCAGAAAAAAGAGAGTTTGTAGAAACCTTCAAAGAAGACCTTCCCTCGTCTAGTCTTTTCGTTATAACGCGCCAGATTGGCTTGAGCGTTGCCGAGTCCTCGGACTTACGCAACCGCATGAGAGACGCTGGTGCGCGTTTCAAAGTAGTAAAGAATAGCCTGGTTAAGATCGCCATCAGGGAATCTAAGCTTTCCTCGTTGGATCAGCATCTGACCGGCCCCACGGCTTTGGCTTACTCTGCTGACCCCGTGGCAGCCGCGCGTGTTGCTGTGAAATACATGGACGAAAATCCCAAATTTTCCGTCGTGGCTGGGGTCATGGGCGAATCTTTCTTGGATTTAGAAGCTCTCAAGACCCTGGCTAATCTACCTTCTCTGGACGAGCTGCGCGCCACGATTCTGGGCGTGTTGTCCGCTCCGGCCACCAAGCTGGCTATCCTCATAAAAGAACCTGGTGCTTCTTTGGCTCGGGTTATTTCTGCATACAGTAAACGTTAATAGACACAGGAGAAATTAAAATTATGTCGAATTTGAATACTATCGTTGAATCTCTCTCGAAGCTGACTGTTCTTGAAGCTGCAGAGCTTGTAAAGGTTTTGGAAGAAACATGGGGCGTTTCTGCTGCGGCCCCCGTGGCTGTGGCTGCGCCTGCTGGGGCTGCTGCTGCTCCCGAAGCCGCCGAGAAAACAGAATTTTCTCTGGTTCTTAAGGCTGCTGGGGCTAACAAGATCAATGTGATCAAAGAGGTGCGCGCCATAACCGGGCTTGGGCTGAAAGAAGCTAAGGATCTGGTGGAAGGTGCCCCCAAGACCGTCAAAGAAGGTCTTAACAAGGACGACTCTCAGAAATTCAAGAAACTTCTAGAAGATGCCGGTGCTACGGTGGAGCTTGCCTAATCAGGCAAGACATCCTTTGCCATGGCAAATGGTTTTCTAACAATGATGGAGAGTGCGCCTGTCTAAGGCGTGCTCTCCCTTGTGTGCCGGTAGGGTGGCTTTTCGGGTTATAGCGTGGAAAAACCCCTGAAGAGCCGACTTCCGAAATCGTTCTAACTATAAGGAATTTAAAAGAATGGCTAGATCCGTGGTGCGTCGAATAAGAAGAAGCTTTGGGAAGATCGCCGAAGTTGCCCCCATCCCTAATTTGATCGAAGTCCAAAAAAAGTCTTATGACAACTTCTTACAGTTTCACATCCCCCACGAACAACGCAAGGATCAAGGTCTTCAGAACGTCTTCAAGACAGTGTTCCCCATCAAGGATCCCTCGGACGTCTGTGAGCTTGGCTATGTTAAGTACGATTTTGACACTCCCAAATATGATATAGAGGAATGCAGGCAGCGGGGTCTCACCTTTGCAGCGCCTTTGCGTGTGACCCTACGCCTTGTTCTATGGAATGTGGACGAGACCACAGGGGCCCGATCCGTCAAAGACATCAAAGAGCAAGATGTTTATATGGGGGACATGCCCCTAATGACAGAGGATGGTACCTTTATCATCAACGGGACAGAACGTGTTATTGTTTCCCAAATGCATCGCTCACCCGGGGTGTTTTTTGATCACGACGAGGGCAAAACCCACTCTTCGGGCAAGCTTTTGTTTGGGGCTCGCGTTATACCCTATCGTGGTTCTTGGTTGGACTTTGAGTTTGATCCTAAAGACCTTCTCTACGTACGTATCGACCGGCGCCGTAAATTCCTGGCCACAACCCTGTTAATGGCTTTAGACAGCGATATCACTGAACAGGCACGAGCCTCTTCCAAGGGGAAAGAGCTTAAGCCCAATGAAATACACGGCATGAGCCGCCAGGATATCTTGAAGGCATTTTATGATATCATTCCCTATGAGCGTGTTTCTGGAGGCTGGAAAATCCCTTTTGAGCCGCACCGCCTGCGTGGTGTAAAAATTGTCAAAGACCTGGTGGATGCGGGAACGGGCGAAGTGATCGTGAAGGCGGGAACCAAAATGACCCCGCGTCAGATTCAGCTTTTAGAAGCCCACAAATCTTGTCAAATTTTGGTGGACGAAGAGCACATTGTGGGCCGTTACACTGCCTGCGATCTCATCAATCCCCAGACGGGGGAGCTTCTGTTGGAAGCGGGAGACGAAATTACCAAGCCTAGCCTGGAAAAAATCTTTTCAGCCTCTGTTTCCTCTGTGCCTGTCCTTGCCATTGACCACGTTCATGTGGGTCCCTACATTCGAGACACCTTGGCAGCTGACAAGAACAAGACCCGGTCTGAGGCTTTGGTAGACCTTTATCGGATTCTAAGGCCAGGCGAGCCTCCCACCGTAGAAGGAGCAGCCGCTTTGTTTAATGGCTTGTTCTTCGATGGTGAAAAGTATGATCTGTCCCCTGTGGGACGTGTGAAGATGAACGCCCGTCTGGGTTTTGAAATCGCCGATGAACCCACCACGTTACGTAAAAAAGATATTCTTTCCATTTTGAAGCATCTTGTGGCTCTCAAGGATGGGCAAGGCGAAATCGATGACATCGACAACTTGGCCAACCGCCGCGTAAGATCGGTGGGAGAGCTTTTGGAGAATCAGTACCGGTTAGGGCTTCTGCGTATGGAGCGCTCTATTAAAGAGCGGATGGGAGCCATTGAGAGCGACGTGATCATGCCCCATGATCTGATCAACGCCAAACCGGCTTCAGCTACTATCCGAGAGTTCTTTACGGCCTCTCAGCTTTCCCAATTTATGGACCAGACCAACCCGCTGTCGGAAATTACCCACAAACGCCGTTTGTCTGCTTTGGGGCCTGGGGGTATTAGCCGAGATCGAGCCTCCTTTGAAGTGCGAGATGTCCATCCTACCCACTATGGCCGTATTTGCCCTATTGAAACCCCAGAGGGGCAAAACATTGGTCTTATCAACTCACTGGCGACCTACGCGCGCATTAACAAGTATGGATTCATTGAGACACCTTACCGCAAGGTGATAGAGGGCCAGGTCACCGACGATATTGTGTACCTATCGGCCATAGATGAAGGGCGTTACACTATTGCCCAGGCAGACACACCCTTGGACAAAGCAGGAAGGTTCCGTCAAGAGTCCATCAGTTGCCGATCTAAAGGCGAGTTTATCACCGCCCCTTCCCAGGAGGTGGATTACATTGACGTTTCGCCAAAGCAGTTGGTTTCGGTAGCCGCTTCGTTGATTCCTTTCTTGGAAAACGATGACGTTACCCGGGCCCTTATGGGATCCAACATGCAGCGTCAGGCTGTCCCGCTTCTGCGTGCAGAGGCCCCTCTCATCGGCACAGGGATGGAGACTAACGTAGCCCGAGATTCAGGGGTCGTTGTGATGGCCAAAAGGACAGGCGTGGTGGATCAGGTGGATGCTCGACGTATCGTGGTCAAGGCCGCCAACCCAGAATCCTCCCATGATTCGGGTGTGGATATCTATACTTTACAAAAGTTCCAGCGCTCTAACCAAAACACGTGTATAAACCAACGTCCTCTTGTGAAGGTGGGTGACACCGTGCAGGTGGGTGATGTTATTGCCGACGGGCCCTCCACGGATAAAGGAGAGCTGGCTTTGGGTAGGAACGTCCTGGTAGGGTTCATGTCGTGGAATGGGTACAACTTTGAAGACTCCATCATGATCTCTGAACGCATCGTTAAAGAAGATGTGTTTACGTCGATCCACATCGAAGAATTTGAAATCATGGCCCGCGACACAAAATTGGGGCCTGAGGAAATCACCCGCGATATCCCCAATGTGGGTGAAGAAGCCCTTCGGCAACTTGATGAGGCTGGGATTGTTTATATCGGGGCCGAGGTTTTGCCAGGTGATATTTTGGTAGGAAAAGTCACACCGAAAGGAGAAACAGCTTCCACCCCCGAGGAAAAGTTGCTTCGAGCCATCTTCGGTGAGAAGGCGTCCGATGTGCGGGACAGTTCTTTGAGACTGCCTCCAGGGGCTACTGGAACTATAGTAGACGTGCGGGTCCTTTCTCGCAGAGGGGTTGATAAGGATGAGCGCTCCCTTGCCATTGAGGCGGCTGAGATTAACTATCTAGCCAAAGACAGGGATGCCGAGCTTTCCATTCTAGAACGCAGCTATTACGGTCGTCTTAAGGAGCTTCTCCTGGGCCGCACGGCTGTAAAAGGTCCAAAGGGTCTTAAGATCAACAGCAAAATCACAGAAGAACTCCTTAAAGATTTTACCAAGGGGCAGTGGCGCCAGATCGTGGTGAGTGACAAAGCCGTTATGGATGATCTCGACGCCATAGGCTCGCATTTTGATACCAGCGTCCGTGCTGTAACGGAAAACTTCGAAAACAAAGCTGAGAAAGTGCGGCGTGGCGATGAGCTGATGCCCGGTGTGCTGAAGGTTGTCAAAGTCTTTGTGGCCGTGAAAAGGAAGCTGCAGCCTGGAGATAAAATGGCGGGCCGCCACGGTAACAAAGGGGTAATTTCCTGCATTACGCGGGTGGAAGATATGCCTTACTTGGAAGATGGCACCCCGTTGGATATCATCTTGAATCCCTTGGGTATCCCCTCTCGTATGAATGTGGGACAAATCCTTGAGACGCATTTGGGATGGGCTTCGGCTTCCCTTGGCAAACAAATCAGCAAAATGGTGGAGTCCATCCAAACCAGCCAAGCCTCTCTCAAAGATCTTCGAAAGACATTCGAGACCATCTACCAGGATGAAGAATCTCAGTCCATGCTGAAATCTATTTCAGACAATGAGTTGCTCCAGGTCGCCCAAGACATGCCTGTGGGCGTTCCCATGGCGACCCCTGTCTTTGATGGAGCCAGCGCCGAGGACGTGGCTGACCAGCTAGAACTGGCAGGTCTCGATCGTTCAGGTCAGGTGGTTCTTTATAATGGTCTCACTGGGCTGCCTTTTGACCGGAAAGTGACCGTGGGCTATATGTACATGCTCAAGCTGGACCATCTGGTGGATGATAAGATTCACGCCCGTTCCGTGGGGCCCTACAGCCTTGTGACCCAGCAACCTTTGGGTGGAAAAGCACAATTCGGTGGCCAACGTTTTGGTGAAATGGAAGTGTGGGCTTTGCAAGCCTATGGAGCGGCCTATACTTTGCAAGAAATCTTAACGGTGAAATCTGACGATGTGGCGGGTAGGATAAAAGCCTACGAAGCCATCATCCGAGGGGATAACAGTGGCGAATCGGGGATACCGGAGTCCTTTAACGTTCTTGTAAAAGAAATAAAATCCTTGGGATTGAATATGGAACTTAAAGAGGAAGAAGGGGCTTGACCCCCTTCCCTTTTCTTAAAATCGGAGAGAGAAAGAATGAATAGCGAGCTTCAAAAAGTTTTTGGTCAGGTCTCCAATCCCAATCAGTTTGGGGAAATTAAAATTTCCATCGCCAGCCCCGAGCGCATAAAGTCGTGGTCCCACGGTGAAGTAAAGAAACCAGAAACCATAAATTACCGTACCTTCAAGCCTGAAAGAGACGGCCTCTTTTGTGCGCGCATATTCGGTCCTATCAAGGACTATGAATGCCTTTGTGGAAAATACAAGCGCATGAAGTACCGAGGAGTCGTGTGCGAGAAATGCGGTGTAGAGGTAACCCTCTCCAAGGTGCGCCGAGACCGCATGGGCCACATCGAACTGGCCTCCCCCGTGGCTCACATCTGGTTTTTGAAATCCTTGCCCAGCCGCATTGGAATGATACTGGACATGACTCTAAAAGACCTGGAGAGGATCCTTTATTTCGAGAATTTTGTCGTCCTTGAGCCAGGACTGACCCCTTTTAAAAAGAATCAACTCCTCACTGAGGAAGAATATGCAGAAGCCCAGGACAAGTTTGGAGAGGAAGCCTTTCAAGCCAAAATAGGCGCAGAGGCCATCTACGACTTATTGGTGGCTTTGGATCTTCCGAAAGAGCAAGTGCAGCTGCGCCAAGAGTTACAGGAGAACACATCCGAGGCCCGCAGAAAGAAGATCATTAAACGTCTAAAAATCGTGGAAGCCTTTATCGAGTCAGGTAGTCGCCCCGAGTGGATGATCCTTAAAACCCTGCCTGTCATCCCTCCTGAGCTAAGGCCCTTGGTGCCCTTGGATGGGGGACGGTTTGCCACATCCGACCTCAATGATCTTTATAGGCGGGTTATCAACCGGAATAACCGCCTCAATCGTCTTATCGAGCTGAAAGCCCCTGAAATCATTGTACGCAACGAAAAACGGATGTTGCAAGAGGCGGTGGATGCTCTTTTTGATAATGGAAGGCGCGGACGTGTCATCACCAGCAGCAACAAGAGGCCCCTAAAATCCTTGGCCGATATGCTAAAGGGTAAGCAGGGACGGTTCCGTCAGAATCTTCTAGGGAAGCGTGTGGACTATTCGGGACGTTCTGTCATCGTGGTGGGGCCCAAGCTTAAGCTTCATCAATGTGGCCTCCCCAAAAAGATGGCTCTCGAGCTTTTCAAGCCCTTTATCTACTCTAAACTAGAAAAATACGGGATCGCCCCCACCATCAAAGCTGCCAAGCGCATGGTGGAAAAGGAGCGACCCGAGGTATGGGATATTCTAGAGGAATCCATTCGAGAGCACCCCGTTCTTCTGAACCGTGCTCCCACGCTGCATCGTCTTGGCATCCAAGCCTTTGAACCTGTCCTGGTGGAGGGCAAGGCTATCCAACTTCATCCCTTAGTGTGCAAAGCCTTCAACGCCGACTTTGACGGGGACCAGATGGCTGTGCACGTGCCCCTCTCTTTGGAGTCACAATTAGAGGCGCGGGTTCTGATGATGTCTTCCAACAACATCCTCAGCCCTGCCAATGGACGTCCGGTGATTGTACCCACCAAAGATATCGTTCTGGGACTTTATTATCTGACTCTTGAACGCCCCGGTCAAAAGGGTGAAGGTATGGCCTTCGCTTCAGTGGGTGAGATAGAGCGCGCGCTGGAAGATGGCATTGTGGCCCTGCACGCCAAGATAACGGCTCGTTATGAAGGTGTGGACGAAAACGGAAAGCCCAAGACCTTGAGGGTGCAAACCACGCCGGGCCGCATGATCCTTTCCGAGATTTTCCCGCGGCACGCCCTTTTGGATTTTAAGCTTATCAATCGCTTGCTGACCTCCAAAGAAATCACTTCCCTATTGGACGTCGTGTATCGCCACTGCGGACAAAAAGAGACCGTCATCTTTGCAGACCGCGTCATGAAGCTAGGATTCCGTTGGCTGTCACTTTCGGGCATCTCGTTCGGAAAAGATGACCTGGTCATTCCCAAAGCTAAAGGAAGGCTTGTGGAAAAAACCCTTGAGCAAGTTGCAGAGTATGAGCAGCAGTATTTGGATGGTCTCATCACCCAGGGCGAAAAATACAACAAAGTGGTGGACGCTTGGTCGCAATGCGGAGATATGGTGGCTAACGAAATGATGCAGGACATCGCCACAGCCGATGATGACAAACCTCTCAACTCTGTTTATATGATGGCGCATTCAGGTGCGCGTGGATCTCCAGCCCAGATGAAGCAGCTGGCTGGAATGCGTGGTTTGATGACCAAGCCCTCGGGGGAGATTATCGAAACGCCTGTTATTTCCAACTTTAAAGAAGGCTTGACCGTTTTAGAATACTTCAATTCAACCCACGGTGCTCGCAAGGGTCTATCTGACACGGCCTTAAAGACAGCCAACTCGGGACACTTGACCCGACGCTTGGTGGACGTTGCCCAGGATTGTGTTGTCACCGAAGAAGACTGCCTAACCTCCAAGGGTATAACGGTAAAATCCGTGGGAGAGGGCGGCACCGTGGTGATCCCGGTCTCGGAGAGAGTCCTGGGCCGCGTGCCTGTAAATGATATTGTCCACCCCTTGAATGGGGAAATCCTCGTGAAAGCCGGTGAGATAATAGACGAAATTGCGGTGGAAAAATTGGCCCTAACCACCATAGACGAGCTGCTGGTGCGCTCGCCTTTGACCTGTGAGGCTCAAGTGGGAATTTGCGCCACCTGTTATGGACGCGACCTGGCGAGAGGGTCCAAGGCCAATATCGGCGAGGCTTTGGGGGTCATTGCGGCCCAATCCATTGGAGAGCCGGGCACCCAGCTAACCATGAGGACGTTCCATATAGGAGGAACCGCCCAGGGCGCGGTGGAAGATTCAAGTATCGAGGCTCCCTGTGCAGGCACGGTGGTGCTTAAAAATAAAAGCACAGTAAAAACTGAAAGCGGTGACCAAATTGTTATGAGCCGTTACATGGAGATTGCCGTTCTGGACGATCAAAATCGAGAAAAAATGAGCCGCAGACTCCTGTATGGTTCCAAAATCTTGGTAGACAATGACAGTACCGTTAAAGCAGGTGAAAAGCTGGTGGTGTGGGATCCCTACACCGTGCCCATTCTCACTGAGATAAATGGGACCGCGCATTACCTGGACTTGATTGAAGGTGCCTCCATGCGGGATTCCGTCGACGAGGAAACAGGGATC
>CAYXFG010000036.1:0-9443 GCA_964464225.1 uncultured Holosporaceae bacterium | reverse complement strand
GGACGTTTATCTATGTTCCTACCTACACTTCACACCGACCCAGGCTCTGCAGCTAAGCCTGGTAGGTATCACCACTTATATCTTTGCGGCTCCTTTGATGGGCTGGATTTTGGATAAGGTAGGGGGGCAAAAAATGATGCTGGGGGCCTGCCTCTATGTTCTGCTTATTTCACCCTTTCTTTATTTCTTGTTCCAAACCTCTTACTTGCCGGTTCTGGTGGGGGCGGAGATTATTCTGGGTCTGACTGTGGCTTGGCCCTCAGCATGCGTTTGTGCAGACTTTGTTTCCGGTGGAAGACCGATACAGCGGCGTCTCCTTCAATTATTGTGTGGGCATGGCCCTGGGCGGGGGAGGAGGGCCTTACCTTATGAAGGTGCTGACCGAGTCCTCAGGTAACCTGTATGCCCCCGCTCTGTTCCCTATCATCGCTTCTCTGCTTTGTGGTCTCGCCATCTTCAGGAGAAGGTCGGGGGTTTTCTACAAATAATCCTGGGATCGGGCGGGAATATTTTTCTCGTCCAGGTTTTTCCGACGCTCTATGCCATGGAGAAGGAAAAAAACTCCCAGGCTTATGACGGAGAGAATGAACGCTGAGGCGACGCAAAGCAAAGGTTCCTCCAGAAAGAGTTGGCTTGAGAAGAACGCTTCTCTGGAAGGGAGGCCGTTGTTGAGAAATAATTTTAGCACCCGGGGCCTTATCATCTGGCAACAAAACAGAGCGCTTGCAAAGCCCAAGACCTGGAGACCTGGAAAGGCCCCGCCAACCGATGAACGCGGTAACCCGTAGGAGAGGGCGGCGGCCAGGCCCATGCTGGCCAGAAAGAACGATAGCCCCCAGGGCAAAAAGGGGGCCTGACAAATAAAAAGCTGGAGCAAGCTATCGCTTACACAGCCCCATGTGGCGCCCCGTCGCAGGGCGCTCCCCCTTGGAGACCGGAGGCGTCTCATGGAGAAGAGGCTCCCAGGCCTCGGCCTCGTCTAAGCAATTCATCCTTATTGTAAACCACGGGGGTGCTTCCCAGGGGGGCCGTAAATGAGGGTGGCACTAGGGTCAAAGCATCCACGGGGCAGGCCTCCGCGCACAGTCCGCAGGAAATACAAAGGTCCAGGGCCACATCGAAGTTATCTGCATAAGGCTTTTCCTGGCCAAACTGCAAGGCTGTTAAGGTAATAGCCTGTGTGGGGCACGCGGCCACGCACAACTTGCAGCCCACGCATTTTTCTTGGCCGTCCGCATAACTGAGAAGCGCAGGGAACAGGGGCTTGTCTGGCTTTACTTTTGCCAGCTTATTTTTTTTGAAAATAAAGAAGGGGCGGCCTGCGGAAAGCGTCGCCATCCATAGAAGGCTGCGCGCCAGATCCAGGGCTGAAGAGTGCCAGGCTTTCTTTTTAAGATAAAACCGCTTGAATAAAGGAAAAGACTTCATACTGAAAACCTTACCTTACGCAACGGCAGACCGCAATGACCTGCCTTCTCTTGCTTCGGCGGGGTGGCGGGGCGCCCAGATCTGGGATTTGATCAGAGCGGCTTTTAAGCACCCTAAATATTCGGTGACGGCGTTGGACTGTGGGAAAGCATTGACTTAAGTAGAGATACCCTATAAGCCAGACTACGTGCAGAAACCTCTTACCTATGAGGAATTAAATTGATCAGTACAACTTCGGCTTGTCTTAGAATTTTCTTAGCATTTATTACGCTTTACGTATTCCAAGCTCAAGGACGATGGGCAGACGAGAGTGACGCTGAGATTATCAGGGAATTCTTTAAAGAGGAGCTCACTGTCCACAAAGATGGTACTTCCACCCGGATCTGTGAATTTCAAGACTGCATTGTGAAGGACAGAGCTCGACGTTACGCCTCCAGCTTCAGCCATCATTACAATTCTAACTTTGAAAAGTTTTCAATCCTAGAGGCCAAAACTATTATAGGTGACCAGGAATACCTGCTTCCATTAGATAAAATTGAGGATAAAGCTTTGGCCAGCTCGGCCCGGGGATTTGATGAAATACACCAAATTCTGGTTCCTTTTCTCCACGTAGAAGTGGGAGCAAAAATATGCTTAAAGTACAAGGTAGATTTTCTGGAAAGCCCTGCTCCGGGATCTTTTAGTGACAGCTATCACCTGGGGGTCGCCTTGTCTGGCTCTGGATACTATGCCTTGTGGAAGAAGGCTCATATTAATATTCAATCGGAAATACCTTTGCATTTCAAAGTTAATGATCCCTACCAGAGACTCACCGTCAAAGAGCAAAAGGAAGAACGGCTTTATAAGCTCTCTATTGATCTGGAAAAGTCCTCGATGCTACAATTTATTCAGGAGCCTCAAGGCGGCACGCTCGATCCTAAACACAAGTGCTGGGTCTCTATTGCCAGTTTTGAAGACTGGAAGTCGTTTGGCGAGCAGCCTTCTAAAAATTATGCCGCCGTCATCCAAGAGAAGCTTCCCGCAAAACTAGAAGTTATTTGGCGTCCATACCCCACGTAAAAGTCAATACGCACCTCTTTAAAAACGCTTTTGTTGATAAAATTGAAGCCTTAAACTACACAGCCAAAACACGGTGGTTGGAGGTAGAGCGAACTTGCGCGCATACCCCCCCAGAGTGATGAGATTGTAACCAAGATCTCTTTTCTTAAACACTACGTTTCTGCAGAGGAGTTGGCATCACAAGAGTATAAAGATTTTAAAAAATCCTTGGAGTGGAACATAAAAAATACGGTCCTCATCCTTGAGGCTAGGAATTAAAGAAGACCATGGAAGTTTTAACAAGCTTGGCTTCTTAAAACCGTCCGTTAAATTATTCGGTTTAGTATTTCAGACAAAGGATCTGTGCCTCCTCAGGTCTTGCGGTTAAGATGAGAAGCCACATTATGGAAAATAAAAAGATATTTTTCTAGGTAGATTGAGTGAAACTATTGAGTTTGTGCCCTGGTGTAGTTTGTACTATAGGATTCGAACCTATAGCTCGGCAATTAGAAGTCAGGACTGGTGTGTTGATAATGATACAATCAGCTTTCAACCAATTTCCACCACGCAGATAAGCTCCATGGAAACTCTCCGCTTGCCCTTAAGGGGAATTTTTCCTTGCCATGGGGAGCGGGCTAGGTTACGCTTAACTAAAGGATTTGTCAAGCTGGGGGTTTTTTGTGCCAGCAGAGGGAGGTCTAGGAAAAAATCAAAATCCGCCCCGCGGGCCCCCCTGAGACATTTCCCTGGGCTTTAGCTTGCCCTTTGCCATGTCCTTTTTACCCCACACAGAGTGTAGGTTTTGTCGACCTAAAAACAAAAGTCTAAGGACATGATCATTCCCGCTAACCTCAACCTGAAAGAAGGAGTCTCCATGAAACCCTCCGACCTCGACATTTCATTTGTCACCCTTCAACGCGCCTATTTCCTTGAAAGCCTTAATCTAGATCCCCATCTGGCTTTTAAGAAACGTGTATGGTCGGGAACAGCTTTGCATCTCTTGCAATTGACCTACCACATTGATCCTGACATGCGGGAGGCCGTGGATTTTTACCTGCAGCTTTCTGAAAGGGTTTTAGGGAAAGGCCCCTCCCACGCCCGGGTGCCTTTGGACAGAACGGGGACAACCTGCGGAAAGTCTTCCCCACGGTACTCATCTCGCTGTCACCTGAGGAGGGAAGAGAAAATGTGGCGCGATCTGACCCACATCCTTATCCAAAATTCCATCAAAAATATCGTAGAGGATTTGGGGCGACATAATAGGCTCGAGCTGTTGCGTCCTCTTCTGAAAGATGAATCATCCCTGGCCAGGCTGAGAAATGGCTTGAAGGAAGTCCTTCTTTATCTGAAGGATACTTAAAAAGTTCTCCCGGCACCCTTCAGCATCTGGCCTGGCGGCGGGGAGATCCCATGCCTGGTTGGTGAGTTCCGTGAGCATGGGGCCTTGACGGTGCATCCCTCTTCCTGATAAGAAATTTAAAGGCTCCCCTTTGAGAGAATTAGTAAGCTTTGGGGGGGAGGAAGTCTAATACATTCTCACCTTATTTCTTTGTGTCTTTGGGTATCAGCTTGAAATAAGGACACCCCTTTTAGCCGGGCCAGACGGCAAGAACCAGGGCTTTAGATGAGGCCCTCCCCTGGGTATTTTAAAACTCTTTTAAAAAGAGAAGAATTAAGCTATAAGTAAACACAAAATAATAATTTGGTTTTTGATTCCTTTTTTGTGGAGCTTATCATGAAGATTTTCTCAAGAACTCTCCTGCCGTTAGCCATATTATTCTTTTCTATGATGTTTGGAGAGGTGCGTCCCTGTATTTCCTCACTTGATGACAGCAATTCTAACCAGAAGTCTGCTGCTGCACAGCCTAGGGCAAGCCACGTGTCTGGTGAAGAGCTGAAAAAACAGCAAATCCAAATCCATAATGCTCTAAAGCTGCATATTGCAGAGTTTACGGTTAAAACTTATGAAGACTTATATACCAGGCTAGCGGGACTGAGCTCAAAACAAACGTCCTTGGGCATCCCCCCCCAACCTTTTCATGAGCTGGAACTTGCAAAGGAGACCACGCGTGATAAGCTTAGCATTCTAAAACAAATTCTTTTGAGCACGCAAAAGAGCCTTGAAGGCAGGAAATGGGTAGGAATAGTCTCTTTTGATAGGGTTAATTCTGTGAGCCCGCCCCGGGAACCTTCGAGGGATTTTTCTGAAATTTCTAGCCGGACAACCGAGTTCCTCAAAGCCTATGAAGATTTTTTTGACGGCCTTAGAAAAGAAGGTTTCCTTTCGGAGGCGTTGGTAGATCCTCTGGACTGGGATAGCGCCTTTTCTCAACCCGTGGTGTCTATCCAGATGGAGACCTTCAGCCCCTTTTGCCAAGCTATTGAAATGCAGATTCAGGTCATGTTCTTGGCACAGTCAAAGCAGATAGTGCCTCAAAAAAGCAGAGACCAAAGCACCGAAAACTTAGCCAGCAATAAGAACGTCAAGAGCAAAAAAAAGCAGCGTGGCAAAAAAGAATGTTCTTTGCTTTAGGACGGGCGGCCCATTAATTGGGATAGTTACTCCTAACTGCTTTGGAGCGGTTGTTCATCCAAAGTTCCTGGTCTTGTGAAAATTGTGGGTTCGGCGCTGAATAAGAAGTTGAACTGGCCAGATTTAAAACTTTTTCTGTGCCACCATTTTGCCACCCTCGGGCGAGAAAATGTCCATGGATTCAATGGTTTCGGTATCTGGGTTGGCATAAGAGGCCTTGACTACCCAAAAACCTCGGTTATTGGACAGCGCTCCTTCCACGGGGGTGCCTATTATTTCCCACAGGCCCAGGGTACACACATCCAGAAACGCATGGCCACCTGCTCTTGCGTAGGTGACGCCGGATTTACGTGCTTCTCCTTGATAGACTTCATGGAAAACGCCTTTAGAATCTGCTGAAGAGCGCGTCGCCTTCATTCCTTTAGAAATAAGGCACTTGATTTAAATAGCATAAGTGCTTTATAACATAGGAATTAGTTTTGCAAAAGGACCTAGGTTTTGTAATCAGTGAGGCCACGATGGCGGTGGTAAAATAAACAATAATGAAAAGTTTTCGTCCTGGGTGAGCCAATCATGGTCATTAGTTACAAAATTATCGAGAGCCCAGACTTGCCAGAGTTTTTTGCAAAAAGGTGGGAGTTTCAGAAAGAAGAGAGTCCGCGTTTTTCTGGTCTTGGAAAAGAAGATTTTGTTGAGGAATGCTTAGCACAACCTCAGGATAGAAATTGGATTCATTTTGGATCCTTCCTAGATCAAAGTTTGATATCTACAGCTTCTCTCTATAGTGTTCCCGGTGTTCCTCGTCCTTGGAACCTGAATAACCGGATCGGGTACCTTACAAATGTTTACACTATTCCTGGTCATAGAGGGCGGGGTGTGGGAACCGCCTTGGGGCGCAAGGTCATGGAATGGGCTAGCAGCCATGATTTGGAGCTGGTGCTGGTTTGGCCCAGTGGCCCTTCCCTTCCTTTCTATGAGAGGCTAGGATTTGTCAGTGAAGGCCAGCCCAAAGTTCTTAAATTAAGGGAGTTTGAATGAAGTGAAACCCATCAAAATTTCAAGTGGTGGTATGGATTTTTGCATAAGACAAGCAACGAAAGACAAGCAACGAATCAGGATGTTGAGAAAATCTCTAAATTGATCTTTAATATCTGGATTAATGAATACGGTTTTAAGGTATCCCGTCATGATTACCCCGACCTCACAAACATCGAGAGTTATTACATTAATAAGGCTGGCAACTTTTTAGTAGCAATTCTTAATCAAAAAGTTGTCGGGACAATTGCCTCTGAGCGCTTGAAAGACAAAGTTTTTATTTTGAAAAGGATGTTTGTAAGTCAAGATTTTAGAGGCAAAGGAACGGCACAAGCTCTATTGGATGCTTTATTGCAGGATTATCATCTTGGAGATTCCTTCTATTTGAGCACAAATCAAGACCTGGCCCTAGCTGCAAAGAAATTTTACCTCAAGAATGGATTTCGACCGATTGATAAAACAGAGCTACCACAAGGCTTTCCTTTCTTTTATGAAGATGACTTGTTTATGAGGAAAATTATATGAAAACCATAGGGCTTTTGGGAGGGACGGCCTGGATTTCAACTATAGACTATTATCGCTTGATCAATCAAATGGTGGCTAGAGAACTAGGGGGGTGTCATAGTGCCCAGATCGTTTTAAAAAGCATTGACTACAGCGGTAGTAAAAGCAACTACGGAAAGGATGACAAGAAAGTATCATCTCTTTTGAGAGAGGAATTAGAGAAATTAGCTGGCTTAAATCCTGATTGTTTGATCATTTGCAATAATACATTGCATAAATATTATGACGTAATTGAAGATGATTTGGGTCTAAAAATCCCATTATTTCATGCGGTGAGGTTAACGGCAGATCATGTTAAAGGCAGAAATTAAAGAAGGTTCTTCTTTTGGCCACCAAAAATACCATGGAGGATGGTTTCTTTGAAAGAGCGCTAACCCAGGCGGGCATATCTGTTACGGTCCCCCATCTAGAAGAAAGGAATAAAGTTCATCTCATTCATTCTGATCTTATGGAGAATAGGGTAACAGAGGAAGCAAAGAGCTTTTTTGAGTCTATCATAAAAAAATATGATCATTGTGAGGCAGTGATTTTAGGGTGTACGGAATTGCCCATGGTCGTAACCACAAAAACGTCACCTCTTCCCATCATTGACCCTGTTCATCTACAGTGTACAGCTGCGGTGGCGTATTCTTTGGCAGGAAAAAGAACACTATAAAAAAGAACCCCTTTGTACGCCCCCACACGTCTGAACTTAATGGATCATACTCTAGTACTTACATACCTTTACCCTGTAGTTAACATCTGCATTCAGCAGAAGTCCGAACCCCATCATCAAAGTCACCATGGAGGTGCCACCATAGGAAACCAGGGGAAGAGGTACGCCCACCACGGGGACCAGCCCCATCACCATACCCATATTGATGGCCACGTAGATAAAGAGCGTCATAACGATGCCAGCACTAAGAAGTTGGCCAAACTTGCTGCGGTTTTTCGGGATGATTTTAAAACCGTTGAACAACAATAAGCCATATAAAAACAGTAGAAAAAGCGCTCCCACAAAGCCGAACTCTTCGCAGAAAAGGGTGAAGATGAAGTCCGTCTGTTTCTCAGGCAGAAAATTGAGATAGCCTTGCGTGCCTTGCAAATACCCCTTCCCCAAAGCTCCCCCGGATCCGATGGCGATCTTCGACTGCAATAGGTGATAGCCACTTCCCTGGGGATCCCGTTCTGGGTTCAGGAACGTGAGAACCCTATTTTTCTGATAGTCCCTCAATACAAAATTCCAGGCAAGAGGAATGCAAGCTAGAAGGCCAGTCCCCAGAAAAACAAAGTATTTGATGCGCACGCCGGCAATGAAAAGCAGGCTGAACCCAATCATCACCAAAAGTACCATGGTACCAAGATCTGGCTGCTTGAGGACCAAAATGGCGGGGGCCATAATCATAAAGAGAGGTATGACCAGATGGGATACTTTGTAAATGTTATCGGTATTGAGCTTATGAAAGTAAGACGCTAAAGAGAGCACCAAGGAGATTTTCACCAATTCGGATGGCTGCAGCTTGAAGAGATAGAGGTCAAGCCATCTTTGGGCCCCCATCCCCACCATTCCGGCCATTTCTACAAATACCAGGAGAGTGAAAGAAATAACGTAAATGGAGGTAGCGTGGCGAAACCACCATTGAAGGTCTGTGATAGCTACGCCTATCATGAGGGCGATTCCAAATCCAAAGCGCACCATTTGAGGGAAGGCCCAGGGCCAAAAAGACCCCTTCCCTGCGGAATATAAAGTTATGAAGCCAATAAAAGAAACAATGGTGATAAGGCCTATGAGGGTGAGGTTTAGATTCTTCAGGCGTTGAATGGGGGTAAAATAATCTACATACATAATTTATCCCTGTGCAATCCCGTGGGAGGGCGTAAGTGAAGATCTAAGCTTGCTTTTCTTTTCCATAAGTTCCTGAGTCTTTTCCAGAATATCTCGGGCTTTGGGGGCGGCAAAGGAAGACCCCCACCCTTCGTGTTCGCCCACCACAACAACGGCGTATCTTGGATCGTGCACAGGGGCAAATCCCACAAATTCTGCCGTGTCTCTCAAGTGCCAGGGCAGCTGCTCGGATTGACGCACCCCTGCTAGCCTTTCCTGCAGGCTAATGCGGCGGACTTGTGCGGTGGAGGTTTTGCCTCCCATTTGGTGCAGAGGGTTCCGGAGACGCGCCGCGTAGGCACTGCCCTGGGGGTCTGTGACAGTTTTTGCTAAACTTTCCAGGATCAATTTCAAATGCTCGACATTCAAATGAAGATTTTTGGCGGGCGACCCTGCCCCTGTCTTCAGATGGGGGCGCACCTGCCACCCCCCATTGGCCACAGAAGCCATCATGGACAGGAGCTGTAGAGGGCTCATCAATACATAGCCCTGACCGATGGAGGTCAAGATGGTATCGCCTGGATACCAGGCTTCCTTGCGCACCTCTTTTTTCCATTTGGGATCGGCAATAAAACCCTTTTGCTCGTGGGAAAGGTCGATACCTGTCTTCTCACCAACACCCAATTTTCTGGCCATTTCAATCATAACCCGTGGCCCTATGCGCCTGGCAATCTGATAAAAATAGACGTCACAGGATTGGTAAAGAGCTTGGCTCAGATCCACGCTTCCATGCCCATGCTTTTTCCAGCAATGGAATTTATGCTTTCCCATCATCATGTAACCGGGGCAAGGGATCTTCTCGGAGGGGTCGATGCCCGCCTCCAGGGCTGCCAGCGCGATAATAATCTTAAAAGCCGAGCCTGGGCTATACTGGCCCGATATGACTTTGTTGGTAAGAGGAGCCTGGGGGCTGGAAGACAGACTGTTCCAATTTTCATGATCAATCCCGTTAAAGAACAAGTTAGGGTCGTACCCAGGCAC
>CAYXFG010000035.1:0-9526 GCA_964464225.1 uncultured Holosporaceae bacterium | reverse complement strand
CATCGAGGCCCAAGAACGTCACGAGAAAATTGAAAAAACTTTCAGTGGAAAAATTTTGGTGCATCCGGAGAGTTAGGCCTGGGACTGAGCTTGCATGTGGGGTGTCCCTATAATATAAAATGATCGGGAAGGCCAAGCCTTAGGCCTTAAATTTATTTGGCATCACGTTCGGAAGGCGCTCATCAAAGCTTATGATTAAAATCATTTTAGACACAGAAACAACAGGTCTTTCCGACAGGGACAGGCTTGTTGACATAGCCTGCCTCGAAGTAAAGAATTGCTTGCCCACAGGCCGCTTCTTTCAAACCTATCTGAACCCTCAGATCTCTATCAGCTCAGAAGCCCAAGCTATACATGGTTTAAGCTCTTCTTTCCTGCAGGACAAGCCACTCTTCCAAGAAATTTCTGATGAGTTTAAAGATTTTATAGGAGATAAGACACTTGTCATACATA
Organism: uncultured Holosporaceae bacterium; assembly: GCA_964464225.1. Taxonomy (GTDB): domain Bacteria; phylum Pseudomonadota; class Alphaproteobacteria; order UBA7879; family UBA5542; genus CAYXFG01. Next base: position 9,073 of record CAYXFG010000035.1, on the reverse strand, counting down.
ACGCAGCTTTTGACATAAAATTCATCAACAGAGAGCTGAAAAATATTGGACAGCCTCCTCTTGAGAATGCTGTGATCGATACTCTCGATATAGCAAAAAAAAGCTTTCCAGGGTCTCCTGTTTCTTTGGACGCTCTTTGCAACCGCTTCAAGATTGATAGATCTAGGCGGGAAAAGCATGGGGCGCTTCTCGACTGCGAATTGCTAGCTTTGGTTTATCTAGAGCTCATGGGAGGGAGGCAGCAAGGACTCGGGTTGGAGAAGGTGCTTCAGGACAATGCAGAGAAAGCTACAGATCTGATAGATTATGTTAACACAAGGCCCTTTAGAGAAGACCGCTTTTTTAAGGTGAGCCAAGAAGAAAAAGAATTGCACATAGAGTTCATGAAGTCTCTCAGGCTTTAACTCCTCAATCCACCCATTTTAAAAGGGCTATGGATGATAGCTGCTTTTTCACAAAATCCTCTCTTTCCATCTTCGTAGACTGGGCCAAGGAAATATCTTCCACAGCCTTAAACAAGGGCCCCACAAGATTTTCCAGCTCTCTTTCTTCAGCCGGTTTCAGCGAATTTAAAGGGGAGTAAGCTAGGATCAGCGCTTGACAGAAATGATAAAGCTTTTGCACCACCTCAGGATTGTTCTTTTTAAGCTTACTAATGAACCTTCCATATTTTGGGCGACTACCTATGGGATAAGGCGTGATCTGTGAAAATCCAATGTAATAGGGGGCGTTGGGATCCACAGCGGAGAGCGTATTCACAAAAATCTGTGCGCATTGTTTCGTTTTTGCAGCTTTCAAATCGCAATTTGTTAAAATATTTATAGCTTGAGCAGGAGACAGTTTACAAATTTGGGGAGCACCCTTGGGACAGTACCCCAGTTCTGTTGAATAGGATGCGCTCGTAAGCATTAAAAAAAATAAAATGTGCTTCATAGTAATGTCCGATCTGGTCTTATTCTCTTTGTAAGTTCTCTCCAGGCTTCCAGAGAATGTCTCCTTCTTCCGGGACGTTACACGTCCTGCCTATCACAAATAAATAGTCGGATAATCTGTTGAGATATTGCTTTAAAGCTGGATTTATTATTTCTTTTTTGGAAAGCTTTATCAGGCTCCTTTCAGCACGCCTTGTCACTGTGCGTGCCAGGTGGGCAAAAGCTGCAGCCACGCAGCCACCTGGTAAGACAAAAGATTCCAGGGGGGCAAGGGAGAGGTTGTGAGAATCTATGAAGGACTCGAGGCGTTTTACGTGACCATCTGATATTCGTAGCTTTTTTCGCTCGAGGTCATCCTCCAAGGGCAGGCAAAGATCGGCCCCGGCGTCAAAAAGGTCATTCTGAATAGACAGGATTTCCTTCGTGAGATGGGGGGGAGCATGGACATTGAGGCATCCCAAGGCTGCGTTCGTCTCGTCCAAGTCTCCGAGGGCCTGGATGCGGAGAGCATCCTTATAAACACGCTTTCCAGATCCCAAAGACGTTCGGCCTTTGTCTCCACTCTTCGTATAAATGCATGTCAGTTGTACCAATGAAGTTTCCCTTTCCTACTAATCTTGGATTATAGCAAATCTCATTGCTTTGGGAAAAGGCGAGGAGTAATCCATCGAAGACAAATGGAAAGGCTGAAGATTTAGAATACAAGCAGCAAGGCATAGTTTCTTGATGAAAATATTTTTGATTGAATTTCTGATTTGAGTCCTATAGGGTGTAGGCGGTCCAAAGATTTGGGGGAATCCATGGAAGAGAAAAAAAACGAGCTCATAAAAATCATAGCAGAGCCAGCCTACTTGGAAGATGAGTCTGAACCCAGCGCAGAACAATTCGTCTGGATTTATCAAATTACAATCCAAAACCAGAGCAACCAAGTGGTTAAACTGAATCACAGGCACTGGCTAATCACGAATTCCAGAGGGATAACCCATGAGGTAAAGGGGGAAGGGGTAGTGGGGGTACAACCGATCTTAATGCCGGGAGAAATTTTTTCTTACGTAAGTGGAACAGTTCTTTCTACGCCGTCAGGTATCATGACTGGTACTTATGAGATGGAAGAAGTTCATAAAAAGCAAAAGTTCATGGTCCAAATCCCTGCTTTTTCCTTGGATAGTCCTCACGAGACTCTCAGGTTTCAATAGGCTATTTTCTTCTCATGATACTACTCAGATGCATTTTTTACTTGATGGGCTGGCTTATCGTAGCGCTCTCTTTTTCCCTTATTCCTTGCGTCTTGGTTGATTTTTTTCAAGGATGTTCAGATTATAAGGTTTATCTGTTAACGGGGTCCGTTATGTTTTTCCTGGGGGCCATGCTTCTTTTTTCAAATAAGCCGGAGCAAGAAATCTCCTTTGACAAAAAAGATGCCTTCCTGCTGACCTCTATTGCTTGGCTTATGGCCGTGAGTCTCTCGTCCCTTCCCTTTGTTTTGTGTTCTTTGCGGCTCTCCCTCATAGACGCCTTTTTTGAGGCAGCTTCCGGAATTACCACGACTGGGTCCACTGTCTTGAAAAATCTAGACTATGCTCCTCGGGGTATACTATTGTGGAGATCTATTCTGCAGTGGCTGGGAGGAGTGGGGATTGTGGTGATGGCCCTTACCATCCTCACTGACATGAAAATCGGGGGCATGGAACTTTTCCAATCTGAATCTTCTGATAGAACAGAGAGATTCCTTCCACGCCTTACGCAAATGGCCAAAGCGATTCTGGGCATATATAGTACCCTCACCTGCTTATGCCTTGGCGCATTGATGTTAGCAGGTATGTCGTGGTTTGATAGCCTGTGTCATGCCCTTTCCACAGTATCGAGCGGTGGTTTTTCAACTCACGATAGCTCGATCGGCTTTTTCAAGAGCTCGGCTATTTATTATGTAATCATATTTTTTATGACCACGAGTGGTATCACACAAGTTCTTTTTGCCCATCTGTGGGCCCGGAAGCCCAAAATATTCTTCTCTGACGAGCAGCTAAAAGGTTATCTTAAATTCATCTTGGGAGCCTTTTTGGCGGTGACTTTTTGGCTTATATGGATGAACGATTTACCATTGACAGAGAGCGTGCGCCAGTCTCTTTTTGGAGTGGTCTCTGTGATCACGACAACAGGATTTTCTACTATTCCTTATGACAGCTGGGGCGGGTTCCCCATGGTCATTTTTTTTATTTTACCCTTTGTGGCGGGATGCACAGGGTCGACTTCAGGTGGCATAAAGATCCTCAGATTTCAAATCTTGAGAAAGATCACCCTTATCCATCTTGAAAAGCTTAGGAGGCCCCACGGGATATTTTTAGCCAAGTATAATGGAAAACAGCTTCCTGAAACCCTCTTTGAATCAGTGGCTTCCTTTTTTATCCTCTTCATTTTCTTTTTTGTTGTTTTTTCTATTTTGCTGTCCCTTTTGGGCCTTGATTTTTTGAAAGCCTTATCTTTGGCGGGGGGTACTTTAACTAATTTGGGCGCCGGGCTTGGGCCCCTGGTAGGGCCAGCACAGAGTTACGCAGCGTTTTCCCCCTCGATCAAATGCGTTCTTATTCTAGCCATGTTGTTGGGGAGACTTGAAATACTGACGCTATTAGTTCTCCTGTTACCCTCTTTCTGGAAAAATTAATAAGGAGAGTAAGATGCGATTGGATCTTATAGAGCCGTTTCCCCTTGAGGCCAGCACGCTCTATGTGTTAGCAACTCCCATAGGAAATCTTCAGGACATAACGTTACGAGGGCTTGGCGCCCTTACAGAAGTAGATTTCATTTTGTGCGAAGACACCCGGAAGACGAGAATTCTTCTCGAGAGATACACTATAAATAAGCCTCTTGTCGCACTTCATGACCATAACGAAATCTCTCTTTTGGGCAAAATACTTGAACGCTTAAAAAGAGGTGAGTCGGCGGCTCTAGTCTCAGATGCTGGGATGCCACTTATTTCTGACCCTGGATATAGTTTGGTTAGGCATTGCCTTCAAAATGGAGTTGTATGTAGGGTCTTACCCGGTCCATCCGCCTGTCTTACCGCCCTGGTGGCTTCAGGCCTCCCTCCCCACCCCTTCTGTTTTTTGGGATTTTTCCCCCACAAGAAAAAAGATCAAGAAGAGCTGGCCAGGAAAACAAGCTCTTTAGCTTACACTCTCATTTTCTACGAGTCTCCCAGACGTCTTTTAGATGCGCTTCTCCGTCTACGGGAGATTTATGGAGAGAGGCGGGCTTGTGTTGCACGGGAGTTAACGAAAAGATATGAGGAAGTAAAGAGGGGAGACCTCTCAGAACTGATTGCTTATTATTCCTCCGCAGATACCCCTAAAGGGGAAATCGTGATTATACTAGAGGGTAATAACCTTCAAAATAGGCCCAGCTTTCCTCAGGGCCTAGCTTTAGAAATGTTAAAAAAATTGGGAGTCAGGGATACAGCTTATTTTATCTCTCAGCTTACGGGGGGATCTAAAAAGGAGATTTACGAAGCCTGTCTCTCTTTGAAAGCAGGGCTGGAATGACTGTGGGTTTCGACAAAAGAGAGAAGGGGCTAAGAGCCTGGAAGAAAGGAATAAACTCGGAGAGATGGGTGGTTTTTCTTCTGAGGCTTAAAGGCTATGAGATCCTTAAGACGCGTTACAGAACCCCTCTGGGAGAGATTGACATAATAGCCGAAACAAAGAACGCTTTGGTTTTTGTAGAAGTCAAAGCCAGAGCAAGCCACGAAGAGGCTCTGCATGCTTTGAGTGTGACTCAGCGAGCAAGGCTCGTGCAGGCAGCAGAAAGTTTTTTGTCTACATTTCCTACCTCCAAAGAGGTGCGTTTCGATCTTTTTCTTGTCAAGCCCCGGGGGTTTCCGGTACACCTAAAAAATGTCATTTGGAGAGATACATAAAGTGGGGAAAAAATTCTATAAAGCCATCGCCCTTTTTCTGTCTCTGAATGTTTTGACAGCCTGTGCCCCAACTTCCTTATTTTCCTCCGGAATTGCATCGCTGGATGTGACATCGCAAGAGAGGGGGCTGGGGGGGTATATTTCGGACTCCGAAATTCAAATGCGGGTAAACGTAGTCTTCTTTGAACATAGCCACGAGTTGTATTACCTAATTAATGCAAACGTTTACGAAGGCCGTGTGCTTCTGACAGGGTGTTTAAAGGATATCCAGATGCAGGAGGATGCGGTTCGTTTGGCCTGGCAAGTTCCCGGGGTGAAGACTGTTATAAATGAAACCACTGTGAAGACGGTGCGCTCTTTTTCTGAGTATGCCCAAGACAAATGGATTTCTACAAGACTACATTCTATGATCTTCCTTACCTCGGGCGTCAGCTCGCGTAACTATGAAATCATTGTTGCGCGCAGAGTGGTTTACCTGGTGGGCGTAGCGAAAGATCAACAGGAACTGGACCTGGTCATTGACCTATGCCGCAAAGTAAATGGGGTGGAGAAGATCGTCAGCTATGTAAGGCTGATGGACGCCTATGAGCTTCGTCGTCGCCATCTTTTTAACCAGCGTAAGGTGCTATCCCCCCTTACACAAACAAAAAAAGAAAAAGAAGATAAAATGAGAAACAGGAGCGCTCTCCAGCCTTATAGGCCTATGGACCCTTCTAGCCTTCCCGCTTTAGAGAGGGTTAAGACCTAATGCTAGCCAAAATTGGAACTGTAGCTTTCCAAGGGATCGAAGTGGTGGATATCGACGTCCAAGTACAGATGACTTCCGGGGCTCTTCCGTCTTTCACTATTGTGGGCTTAGCCGACAAAGCTGTCGGAGAATCCAGGGAGCGGATTAGAAATGCTTTGCATGCCATCGGTCTAGCCTTACCTCCTAGAAAAATCACTGTTAATTTGGCGCCGGCAAGTATGCAGAAGGAAGGCACACACTATGACCTTCCTATTGCTTTGGCGTTGCTTTCTGCCATGGGCGTCATAGATCCTTGCCATTTAGAGCAGTTCAATGCCATGGGGGAACTGGCTTTGGATGGCACAGTATCTCCTGTTCCTGGGATTTTGCCTGGTGCTTTCCGAACTTTGAACAGGGATAGAAAATTTATTTGTGCCTCTGCTTCGGGCCCTGAGGCAGCCTGGATCATGGGTTTAGAAATTGTAGCGGCCCCTTCTTTGTTGGCTTTGGTAAATTATTTCAAAGGGACGCAAGTGATATCCGCCCCTGTGGTGAAGAAGGGCATCTTTCCGCCCTTTCCTTTGGATTTCTCAGAAATAAAGGGCCAGCTGTTTTCCAAGCGTGCCATGGAAATCGCAGCTGCGGGGGGGCATAATATTCTTTTGGTCGGCCCTCCGGGCGCTGGTAAGTCCATGTTGGCGGCCCGCTTGGCTACTATCTTGCCAGCTCTGGCGCCAGAAGAAGCCCTCGAAGTAAGCATGATTTATAGTGTGGCTGGGCTTCTACCTGAAGGTAACTTGATTTATAACCGTCCTTTCAGAGACCCCCACCATTCTGCTTCTCTCCCGTCTTTGATAGGCGGGGGGCTGAAAGCACGTCCTGGCGAAATCTCTCTTGCTCACAAGGGGGTTCTTTTCCTTGATGAGCTTCCAGAATTTTCCAGAGCAGCTCTAGAGTCCCTTAGACAGCCCCTAGAAACCAGGAGAGCAGTGGTCTCGCGGGCTAATTGTCATATTTCCTATCCAGCCCAGGTGCAGCTGGTGGGCGCCATGAACCCGTGCAGGTGCGGCTATTTGGCGGATCTAGAAAGGCAATGCTCGAAAGCACCTCTGTGTGGAAGAGACTATCAAGCCAAGATATCAGGCCCTCTTTTAGACCGCATGGACATGCATGTTAGTGTCCCGGCTGTATCTCTGGGGGACCTACAGAAGTTAGGGCCAGGAGAGGAAAGTTCTGTGATCCAAAAAAGGGTGATTAAGGCTAGGAAGGTCCAGGAAGACCGATTCCAAAGCTACTCAAAAACAAAAGGGAGTCCTCTTTCTACTTCTTCTGGCTTTTTAAACGCTCTTCTGGGCGGGCGGCATTTGGAAGAGATCGTCATGGCGGATACTGAGGCCCTGGACATCCTAAATCGGGCCACCGACAAGTTCAAACTTTCGGCGAGGTCTTATTATAGACTTCTTAAGGTGGCGCGTACCATCGCCGATTTAGAAGAAAACGCACGTGTACAAAGGCCACATGTGGCTGAGGCTCTTTCTTACCGCCAGTTTGGCGTTTAGGGCCTAGCCTAAAGGTTCAAGGGAAGGAGAGGCGACCAGGCAGGGTCCATGCCGTCTTCGGGTGTTTTGAGCTCCCTCTTATTATGGCCTGTCACATGTATGGTATGCAGCCTGGCCTTTCCTCCGCTTTCTCCGTCTTCTGACCATTTTTCTTGGGCATAAAACAACAAGAGGCGACTGTTGGGCGCCCAGGTGGGTCCTTCTACAAGATATCCTTGTACGATGAGCCTTTCCTCAGATCCATCGGGCTTCATGACCCCTATATAGAATTGGCCTTTCTCAATTTTTGTAAAGGCGATCCAATTACCATCTGGTGACCAAACAGGACCTAGGTAAGCTCCTGCCCCAAAGCTGATGCGATGGACGTTCTGCCCCTCCCTTCCCATCACATACAGCTGGGGCGAGCCTCCTCGGTCTGAGTTAAAAACGATTCGAGTGCCATCAGGCGAGAAACAGGGCGACGTGTCAATGTTCAGAGAATTCGTAAGCTGCGTCTCTTTACCACTCTTTAAATCTACAAAAAATAAGCTTGATCTCCCATTGAGAGATCGACTGAGGATGGCGCCTAATCCATCAGGAGAGAATCGTGGAGCAAATGTGATGCCTTCAAGCTGGCTGGCCCTGGTTTTGTGCCCGGTTTCTAGATCGTGGATGTGCACCTTTCCTTTACCCAAAGCCCCATCATAGGACATATAGATGATCTTCTGGGAATTTGGGGAAAACCGAGGCGTGATCACGGGCGGCGTTCCCGCCGATAAATACATATGATTCTCGCCGTCCAGGTCCATCATGGCAAGGCGCGTTTCTTTGTTCTTCTGAGGCGAATTTTTCTTTCGTGAAATGTACACGATTCTTGTGTCAAAATATCCGTCTTCGCCTGTAATGCGTTTATAAATCATGTCGGACATTATATGAGCCACTCTTCGGAGGTTAGCCAAACTGGTTACGAGAGAAGCTTGCTCGATCATAAGCCCACTGTAGATGTCCCAAAGCTTAAAGGTGAACTTGAAGGCCGACCCTTGTTTTTTAACAAAACCCGTTACTAAAAGGCGGCTTTGGATGGCCCCCCATTTTTCAAAGAGGGGGGATTCTTCCGGTTGAACTTGAGACTGGGGGTAGGCTTGGGGGTCAACGACTTCAAAAAAACCACTGGAAGCTAGATCACTGGTTATAATTTGGGCTAGGGGCTGAAATTGCTTGTCCCCATCTCCCTCTGGAGCCTGGAATTCTAATACTGAGATAGGGACAGGCTTGAGTTGCCCTTCGTTTACCAGAAATTCTACCTCAGCATGGCTAGATAAAAGGAAAAAGACTAAGAGGTAGAGGAAGCACTTTTTCATCATCAACTTATTCCTTTAGGGCTAAAGATAATTGTGAAACTTTTCCATTCCTCATACTTTTCCAATGGGAGTCTGAGGGGGATGCACTGCGGGGCATTTAAGGCTTGGCGCACGCTGGTGCAAGCGGCTGCAAAGGATTTAGCTCCCCCATTCTCTTTTTCGTTTAAAACAGTAAGTTTTTTTATCCTCGCGTCGGGCCCCATCTCCAGGCCCACTTTTACGGTGACTTTTTCTTGAATCATGTCATGAGGAACATACCAACAACTTTGAATTTGTTGTCTCACGGCGTCCATTTCTGACATGGAAAGCTTTTCGCTAATGTCGTCTGCGGGGATGGCATTTTCCGACGGAGGGACCTCATGGGAGGGCTTCTGCTCATCGATGCGTTGGATAGATTGCAGGACAGAAGAAAAGGGATCTTCTTCTTTAGCCGGAGAGTTTACCTGGGGAAGAGCATTTTTCTGCGGGGCCTTTTCCAGCTCTTTTTTCTGGCTTGGTTTTTTGAGAGAAGCCAGCTTTTCAGATGGTTTCCTGGAGGACGGGACCGGGGTAGTCTTGGGTCGGAGCGCTGTGGGAAGAGGCGCCGGCACCAAGGGCGCAGT
>CAYXFG010000034.1:6870-9880 GCA_964464225.1 uncultured Holosporaceae bacterium | reverse complement strand
CACACGTGCTCTTTCAAAGGAGCCTTGAAGACATAGCGGCCTCGCACGGAAGGCAGCATTTCCTTGTAAAGCACGGGAGGGGGAGCGCTTTGGGGCATTGTCACGCAGACGCGCAAGACATTAGCTCAGCAAGCTGAGAAGGCAAATGATGGGCCCAGTGGGTTATGCTTCCCGCCCCTAGACAAATGACATGGTCTCCCGATTTGGCAACGCTGGCTATGAGGGGAGCTAGTTCTTTGGGATCCTCTATAAGGAAAATGGGACCCTTAAAGGACTGGCGTGTCGCCTGGGCCAGCACATGGTGCGTCAGCCCCGGCACCGGGTCTTCGCCTGCACCGTACACGGGGGCGAGGATCAAGATATCGGCATCTCCAAAGCATTGAGAAAATTCTTTTAAAAGACTTTGGAGGCGACTGTAGCGGTGGGGCTGCACCACAGCGATCACCCGGCCACGCGTAAGGGCTTTTGCCGCTTTAAGGACAGCAGAAATTTCAGTGGGATGATGCCCATAATCATCGATGACAGTGATGCCGTTCACCTGACCGGTTTTGGTGAAACGGCGCTTTACGCCTTCAAAACTCTTTAAGGATTCTTTTATGGTCTCCGGGGAAAAGCCAAATTCCAGGGCTATGGTAATGGCAGCCAAGGCGTTTAGAACATTGTGCTCACCGTGTAACGGCAAGAAAAGATTTGCGAGATGTTCTGAGCGGCCGAGGCCCTTATAGTCTACCGAGAAGGACATACCGTCGGCAGAGGCTGTGATGCGGGAGGCCCGGCATTGAGCCTCTTTCCTGGTACCGTAGGTGATGTGACGCCTGCTTTTCAGGCGGGGCAGGATTTTCCTCACCATGGGGTGATCGATGCAAAGCACAGAAAAGCCATAAAAGGGCACAGAATTGGCAAAGTGAACAAAGCACTTTTTCAGGTTCGCCTCTGTTTTGAAATACTCCATATGGTCGGGTTCAATGTTTGTAACAACAGCGATGGTGGAAGGAAGCTTAATAAACGTGCCATCGGATTCGTCCGCCTCCACAACCATCCAGTTGCCTTCTCCCATGACGGCATTGGTCTTAAAGGAGGTAATAATGCCGCCATTGATGATGGTGGGGTCTATGCCGCCCTTCCAAAGAACATGGGAGACCAGGGAGGTGGTGGTGGTTTTTCCATGCGTGCCGGCAATGGCTATGCAGGGGCTGAAACGCATAATTTCAGCCAGCATTTCAGCCCGACTAATGATGCAAATGCCCTCTCTTCTAGCCTGCTGCAGCTCGGGATTTGTTTCTTTAATGGCCGAGGAGGGAACTACGATGGAGCACCCGTTCACATTCTCAGCGGAATGGCCGGTGAAAATGGGGATGCCCTGGGCTTTAAGGCGGTCGGTGCTGGGATTTGATGAAAGATCACTTCCTTGAACCTTATGGCCTGTGCGGTGCAGGATCTCGGCAATCCCGCTCATTCCTATACCGCCTATACCTATAAGATGGATGGTGCCCAGGGAAAGGGGAGCTGTATTCATGGAATATATTCTCGGGAGATGTCTAGAAAAAAAGGAGTCATGGTGTGGAAGCCTTGATCAAAATGCTTAGAGCCTGCTCATCAAGCTCCTTATATAAATAATGCATATTATGTGCAGCCTTTTCAAGAGCTGGAACCGAAGACAAGATATTTTCCAAAAGCGGGGAGAGAGACGTCTGAGCTTGATCTCTTTCCCGCCATATCCAGGCGCCCCCTTTGTTAAGGGCGAGCGTAGCGTTCAGCAACTGGTGATTATCCATGGCGGTTTCCAGGGGAATGAAAAGGGCGGGCCTTCCCACGGCGGCTATTTCAATCAGGGTGGAGGCTCCGGCGCGAGCAATGACCAGGGTGGCCTGGGCCAAAAGCTGTCCCATATCCTGAAAAAAGGGGGCTACCCTGGCCTGAACCCCCAGCTTTTCGTAGGAACGCTGTGTGTCCTGCAGGAGATCAGCGCGGCACTGCTGGGCGACGCAGACTTGATCACGGAGCTGGGGCGGAAGCTGAGCTAAAGCGGCAGGAATGAGGGTCGAGAAAGCAGAAGCCCCCTGGCTTCCCCCTATGACTAAAATAGAGAAAACTCCTTTTGAAAGGGGCTTATAGGGGGCGTTTATGTAGGGGATGATCTGTTTCCGAATAGGGTGTCCCAGAGACAGAATTCGGGACTTATGTTTTTGACTTTGCTGGGGGTCTAAAGGCAAGGTTACCAGGATCTTCTTGGCAAAAAAGCAGGTCCAGCGGTTTACACGGCCCAGATAGCTGTTTTGTTCGTGAAGGAACAAAGGGACCCGCATCAGGATAGAAGTGAGAACTGCGATGAGAGAGGGATAGCCTCCAAAGCCTATGGTGAGGCAAGGTTTCTGGCGTTTGTACCATATGAGCGTAGAGAACAGAGTCTTCAAGAAAGCTATGAAGAATACGATTTTGGCCGAAAAAGGCCCCTTATAAGAGGGCAGATCCAAGCATGTAAAAGAAAAGTGGCGGTCTTTCTCCAGGAGGGGAGCTGTTCTTTTATCGATGATGAAGAAGGGTTGCATCCCTTGTCTTTCCAGAATCTCCGCAAAAGCCACAGCGGGGAATAAGTGTCCGCCGGTCCCGCCTGCGGATAAGACAACCAATCTGGGGCTCGCGGGGGATTTACCCATGGTCGATGGGAAGGCGTTTGCGGGTCAGCCCCAGAATAATCCCGAATCCAAGAGCGCTGGCCAGCAAGGAAGACCCCCCATAACTGAGGAAAGGGAGGGTCATGCCTTTGGTGGGGATGAGGTGTAGGCTTGAAGACATGTTCACCAGTGTCTGAAGTGAGAATTGAAATATCAAGCCTGCCAAAGCCAAAAATATGAAGGGATTTTTCTCCAAAAGAACTTTGTAAAGCACACGCCCTATGATGGCCAGGTAAAGCAGAATGAGGAGCACACACAACAGGAAGCCGAATTCCTCGCCCGCCACAGAAAAAACAAAATCAGCATGGGCATCGGGCAAGCTTCTTTTTATCATG
>CAYXFG010000034.1:795-6860 GCA_964464225.1 uncultured Holosporaceae bacterium | reverse complement strand
TTCACCTGGGCCTTTCCCAAAAAACCCTCCTTGATGAAAGGCTTCAAGGGAACGCATGATCTGGTATTGGTCTCCGGCTTCGGGATGCAGGAACCGGTTAATGCGGCTGGCAACGTGTGGCAGGAGGAGGTAGGCCCCGCCCACGCCGCATAACCCTATGCCTGCGAGACCCAACACATACAGAAGGGGCAGCCCTGCTAAAAAGAATTGAAGGAACCATACAAGGGAGAGAACAAAGGCCATGCCAAAATCTGGCTGCAGAAGGATGAGAGTCAGAAGAGTAACGTAGAGGCAAATCGAAAGGAAAGTCGTGGAAGAAGATTTGTAGGCAAAAAGCCATGCAGCAATCACGGCGAAAGCCGGTTTTACAAACTCAGAGGCCTGCAGGGAAAAACCTCCCAGCGAGATCCAACGGCGCGCCCCCTTTATTTCCATGCCCGTAAAGGGCGTTAAAAGCAGAGCTAAAATACAAAGCGACAAAAGAGCCCAGGCCATGACGCGTATCATTTGGGGCGACAGAAGAGAAATAGATACCATCAGAGCAAAGGAGGGCAGCAAAAGCAGACCATGGCGTTTTACAAAGAAAAAGGAATCAAGCTCTAACTTCTGGGCTACGGCGGAGCTGGCAGAAAAACTTAGGAAAAGACCTATAAGCATAAGAGTGATGAGGCAGACAAAGAGCCATCTGTCGATGGTCCACCACCAGTTACCCAGAGTGCTGCGATCCGCCCGACTGAAGCTTTTTGAGAACAGGCTCATTTTTCCTCTCCCCAGGTAGCCACCAGCTGTCGGAAGGCCTCTCCTCTCTCTTCAAAATTTTTGAACTGGTCATAGGAGGCGCAAGCGGGGGCCAACAGGATCACTGCTTGTTTTTCAGACTGGGCCTCCTGGATGGCTAGGGAGAAAGCCTTTGCCAGTGTCCCACATTTTGCCGCCGGTAGATGAGGGGAAAGAAGGTCGTAATAGAGCCCTTCAGATTCTCCCATAAGGTAAACTTTCTTTATACGCGGCAGGTAGGGAGCCATCAGGTTTAAGTCCAGGTTGCCCTCTTTGGATTTGCCCCCCGCAATCCAGTAGATGCAAGAATGCTGCGCCAGAGAGCGTACAGCGGCCTGGAGAGTGGTGGCCTTGCTATCGTTTATAAAAGAGATGCCGTTCTTGCAGCCTAGGTTTTCCTGGCGATGAGGCAATCCAGGATATGTCAAAATTCCTTTAATAAAATCTTCGTCTTTAAAGTCGGGCAAAAGAGAGGAGAGGGCGGCATAGGCGGCAGCACAGTTCTCGTAGTTATGGTCCCCCTTAAGCGAGAGGGCCCCTCTTAAATCCATGACGGTGTGCAGGGCACCTTTCAGGGTCGAGATCAGAACATGGTCTTGGACATAGACACCTTTCTGCAGGGTTTGATGCACGGAGATGGGAAGATAGGCCTCGGGGTCTTGTTGGTATAACGCGTGGGTGGCGGGCGTATCTATTCCCAGGACTTTGTTAGGCGTCACGTTTTCTGAGGGCTTGGTCAGGGTGAATATCTTCTTTTTTGCCTGCAGGTATCCCTCCATATCCTGGTGACGATCCAGATGATTGGGGGTAAGGTTTAGGAAGATGGAAAGAGAGAGGGCGCGGGTGGTGAGGCGCTCCAGTTGGAAGGAGGAGAGCTCAAGCACGCAGATTGAGCCTGGCTGCGGAGGCTCCAAGTCCAGGGCGGGAGTGCCAATATTGCCTCCTGCTTGGACCCTGTACCCCGCTGTCTTTAAAATATGGGTGATAAGAGCCGTGGTGGTGGACTTGCCGTTACTGCCGGTGATGCCCATGAAGCAAGCGTCTGGATAAGAGGAAAGTAGAAATTCCAAGTCGCAAAGGAGGGGGACCTTGTGTTTTTGGGCCAAAATAGCCGACGCGTGAGACTGAGGCCCCAGATGGGGAATTCCCGGGCTAAGAACCAGGCCAGAACATCCCTGCCATTTGAAAGAGTCAGGGGGACAAAGATCCACATTCTGTGGGGCTGCCTCACGGGAATGCGGGTTATCATCCCATGCCACAACTTCGGCGCCTGCTTTCTGCAAAGAATGGATAGCTGAAAGGCCTGTTTTCCCCAGGCCTACCACATAGTAGGCTTTACCCCTTATATGCTGAGGAATGATCATGGCTGCGCTTATCTAAGCTTGAGGGTAGACAGGGCAACAATGCCCAGGACCAGGGAGATAATCCAGAACCGGACGACGATCTTCGTTTCTGGCCAGCCTTTCTTTTCGAAGTGGTGATGAAGGGGCGCCATGAGGAAGATGCGCTTTCCTCCCGTCATTTTGAAGTAAGCTACTTGCAGGATGACGGAGAACGTTTCCACCACGAAGAGACCTCCCACGATGGCCAGCACCAGCTCGTGTTTGGTGATCAGGCTCATGGCCCCCAGGATGCCTCCCAAGGCCAGGGAACCGGTATCTCCCATAAAGATTTGTGCAGGTGGCGCATTAAACCACAGAAATCCTAGGGCAGAGCCGATGAGGGCGCCACACACGACCGAAAGCTCGCCCGACCCTGGCACCCACGGGATTTGGAGATAATGGGAGAATACGGCGTTGCCCACGCTATAAGCTATGATGGAAAAGCATCCAGCCACAATGATGAGGGGCCCTGTGGCCAGACCGTCCAGGCCATCGGTCAAGTTGACAGCGTTGGAGGATCCCGTAATGACAAAAATGCCAAAGGGCAGGAAAAAATAAGAAATATCCCATAGAAAATTTTTCAAGAAAGGAAAGGCAATGTGGGTGCGCAGTTCAGCAGGTAAATAGGAAAAGATAAGAATTGTTGCAAGGCCGCTGCCCAGAATTTGCAGCAGCAGCTTGGTCCTTCCAAACATGCCCTCGGGGCTTTGTTTTGAAACTTTCTTATAATCGTCCAATGCGCCCACGCCCCCTAGAAAAAATCCTATCCCCAGCACAATCCACACGAAAGGGTTGGCGAGATCTGCCCATAAAAGGGTGCTGACCCCTAGGCTGAAGAGAATCATCAAGCCGCCCATGGTGGGGGTGCCGCTTTTTGTGAGGAGATGGGAAGAGGGCCCGTCCTTCCGAATGGGTTGGCCATTCCCCTGAAGTCTACGGAGGTGCCGGATCAGCACGGGACCTACCCAAAGGCTGAGAAAGAGAGCGGTGAGTGCAGCGCCCATGCCTCGGAAAGTTAGGTACTTAAAGACATTGAGAAATGCGTAATGATGAGAGAGGGGGTAAAGCAGGTTATAGAGCATGAGGGGCACCGTCCAGGGGATTTAAGTGGGCCAGCAACCAGCTGACCACAAGATGCAATTGGGTGGAGTTGGAAGATTTCACCATCAGGGCATCCCGGGGTCTTAGGTTCTTTTTAAGCTGCTCTTTAAGCTCTTCTAAGTTCGTGAAAGCATGTGTGGGGATGGATGGCCTTAGAAGGTCTCCCAGCGCGCTCATGTAAGGGCCAAAAAGATAAACCTCCTGGGGGTGTAAGGCACGGATAGAGCCCTCGAGACCCGCATGCAGGTCTGCGGCTGCCCCTCCAAGCTCGAGCATGTCTCCCAGAATCAATATCTTCCTTCCCTGATGGGGGCGTTCTCCAAAGGCACGGATGGCAGCCGCCATGGAGGCAGGGTTGGCATTATAGCTTTCGTCTACCACCAAGACGCCATCTCTTAAAGAGTGGGTGGTGCCCCGACGCTCTGAAGCTTTGAAAGATCGAAAGCGCTGGGCTGCATGGGCCACGTTGCCCCCCATAAGGGAAATGGCGCCCAGACAGGCGGTGCCCAGGAGAGCGATGTGCTGGCCGTAAAGGGGAAGCTCGAAGGTATGGGACTGTCCAAAAACCAATGCGGTTCCGCAAAGGCCAGAAGGTGTGGCCTCGTAATGTGTAAGCTGGCAGTCAGCCGGTGTCCCTCCATCAAAGCGTGGAGAGTGCCTATCGGAGAAAGTGTAAATGTTCTTAACCCCTTTTTCCTGGGCCAGAGACCTGAGGAGGGGGAACTGAGGTGTGTTAACGGGCAAGAGCACGCTGCCTCCGGGTTCCAGGCCGCGGAAGATCTCTGATTTTTCGTGGGCAATGTTTTCCAAAGTGCCCATGCCTTGCAAATGCGCGGGGGCGATGGCGGTAACCAGGGCCACGGAGGGGCGGGCTATCTTGGCCAGGGGCAAAATCTCACCAGGTTGGCTCATGCCAATCTCCAGGATGACATAGTCAAGATCCGGCGCACATTCCGCCAGAGTGAGGGGGACCCCCCATTTTGTATTGAAGCTTTTGGCGCTGGCATGGCATGTGCCTTGGGAAGACAGGCAGAAAGCGACGAGGTCTTTGGAGGTGGTTTTCCCCACACTCCCTGTAATGGCAAGCACGGCTGCGTGGGCAAGATCTTGTCGGGCCCGCACACCCATCCTCTGAAGAGCCACCGTGGTGTCAGGCACCTTTATGTAGGGGCGGGACTGAGTTTGCTGGCTTTCTGGAGGAAGTTTAGAGACAAGAGCGGCAGAAGCTCCCTTCTGGAAGGCGGCCTCTATGTACGCGTGTCCATCCAGTTTCTCTCCTTCAATGGCGATGAAGATCTGGTCTTTTTTTAAATTGCGTGAATCGATGGAGGGAGTGGAGGCTTCCCAGGAGGAGGCTCCTAAGAGCTCTCCTCCTGTTGCCTCTTTTACCCTTTGTGCTGGCCACAAAAACTTTGGTCCAGATTCCATTTTATACCTTTATTTTTTTTAGTAGACTTCGAATTACGGCCTTATCCAGAAAGGGGTGTTTGACACCCTTAACGATCTGGCCGTCTTCCGGACCCTTTCCTGCTACCACCAGGGTATCTCCTAAGTGTAGCTGGGAAAGAGCAAATTGTAGAGCTTCTTTTCGGTCAGGTATCTCCCGGGCCTGGGGACATCCTTTCTTGACTTCGGCTCGGATAAGCTGGGGATCTTCGAAACGGGGATTGTCATCCGTGATGATTTGAAAGTCAGCATAGGCACCGGCTGCCTGGCCCATGGGGCGCCTTGTGCTGGGATCGCGTCCCCCCCCCGCCCCGAACACGATCCATAGTTTGTTCTTGGTATGAGGCCTTAGGCTTTTAAGAACAGACTCGATACCCCCCGCAGCGTGGGCATAATCCACATACACGCGGGCTCCCCGGGGATGGCGCCCTGCAAACTCTAGCCTTCCAGGAGGCGACTTTAGATGGGTCAGCGCAGATAAAACATCGGAAAAAGGATGGTCGCAGGTGCTTATGACCAGGCCAAGGGCGCACAAAACATTATAGACCTGGAAGTGCCCCAGGAGCGGTAGGAAGACTGTATGTTCTTGGCCCTTAAACTTTAGGACGATCTGCTGGCCGTGGCGCTTTGGCTGCACCGATAGCAGTTGGAGTGTGGAAGATTGTTGACCATAGGTGAGGATATGGTCTGTTGTACAAGCGTGTTGAAAGGTGGAGAATTCTGGAATATCCTGGTTTAGAACTGCAGTTCCTCGGGGGGCTAGAAGATCTTTAAAAAGCCGGGCTTTTGCCTGAATGTAGTGGTCCAAAGTTTCATGATAGTCCAGGTGATCGCTGGAGATCTGGGTAAGGCCCGCTGCTTGAAAACCGATCCCATCCAAACGGAATTGATCAAGGCCGTGGCTTGAAGCCTCCAGAGCCAGATGGGTAATACCTTTCTCATAAAGTTCCTGCAGCTTTTTATGAAGGTAAAGGGGGTCAGGGGTGGTGAGGAATTTGGGCGCTCTTAGAAAATGGCTTTTTACCCCCAAAGTCCCCAGAGAAGCAGATTTGTAGCCCAAGTGCTGCCACAATTGTCGCGCGAAATCCACCACTGAAGTTTTGCCGTTGGTACCCGTAACGGCCACGCAAACCTGGGGGCGTGATGGATAAAACAGAGCGGCGAGGTGGGCAAAAAAACGGCGCGGGAAGGGGCTTGATAAGAAGAAAACGTGGGGAAACTTCTGGGAATAGATCTGGGCCGCTGCGGGTGTGCAAAGGACGCCGGAAGCTCCTTTCTCGATGGCCGCTTCTATGTGATTTTCTCCGTCATGAAGTTGGCCTTTCAGAGCCACGAACAGCGATCCTTTCTTGACCTTAT
>CAYXFG010000034.1:0-785 GCA_964464225.1 uncultured Holosporaceae bacterium | reverse complement strand
CAGGTCCTTTATCTCTGGTGCTTTTCCCCGCGCCAGGGTAGGCGGAAACACGCGCGCTTCTAGAGAAGGAACTTCCTTCATGAGAGATTGGATACGTTCCAGGAGATCAGGCAAGCGCACGTGTAACTCCTGAGATGCCCGAGGTCTCCAGTTTTAAGGCTGCCTGGATGGAGGGAGAAGACTCATCCACGGGGGGGATGCCCAAGAAGGGAGCAATGTTCTCGATGACTTCTTTGGCCAGCGGTTCGTTGTTGGCTTCCTTGGAATTCAAGCCGATGGTGCAGTAGTGCCTGATGCCGAACTGGGCGGCACGAAAGCGTTCGAAGCCGACCAGGCTGGAGTAGTAATCTTGGAAAGTGCCGACGCTGGTGCGGGGTTGGCCGAGCCAGAAGGCGGGTTCAATCACTGCGACGACGCCGGCGGCGGCCATCGCTTCGTAGTCGTCGGTCGTCCGGGCGCTCATGTGGATGTGTGGATCGATGATTCGCATGTCCTGCTCCTTGGGATCTCTCGTTTGTCCCGTCAATTTCCTTGCAGAGCTTCCCAAGAGTCCGCGACGCCGGGCCAGTTCCATCGGCCATTGGCTATCTCGTCGATGGCCAGCGGATCCTCTTGTAAAAGTCGGCGAGCACGCGGGGACTCGCTGGCGGCTAGCGCGAGCGCGACTCCCTGACGCTCGGGAAGAACCTCACTCTTAATACGGATCGCCAGCTCGTCCAGGATCTCTTCCCCGACATCGATCGAAGTGAATGGGCCGACACAGCGCCAAAGTTCTGGATTGATCG